>CAYRVJ010000048.1:0-9835 GCA_964427785.1 uncultured Alphaproteobacteria bacterium
GCCAGCCTCCACGCACGCTTAGCGTGCTTTATTTTCCGTTTTCTGAGACGACCCCAATAAGAATAGCTCAAAGACGTGTGGGTAAGCGCATTCGCGAATTACGCACAAAACGAAATTGGTCGCAAGAATTTCTTGCTGCCGAATCCGGCTTGAATACCAATTACCTCGGCGGCATCGAACGCGCTGAGCGTAACCCGTCTCTCAAGAACTTGGCTAGAATTGCTGACGCTTTGGGCGTCACGATTCCCGATCTGGTTGAAACACTTCGCGATTAGAATCGTCATCCCTGCTCCGGTGCCGCTTGTTCTAATCTCAATATCTGTGCCCAAGTATTCTGTCCGCTCTTCATTGCACCTTGCTCAAACTGGCTCATCAAGGCTTCTTTAGCTTCCCTGCTTAGCGGCTTCCCCTCTCGCATCAGGCTTTCCATGTCAACGCCGTAGCTAGTGGCAATCTCCGCAAAGTACCGGCTGGCAGTCGTTTCGAAGACTAGCCCCATTAAGATGCCGCCGAACCCTTCCAGGTAATCGATCACCTTTTGATTGTTTTCCTGGCTGCCTGGGGCGGCCTGCAAGCCGCTTATTATCAAGTCCCTCACAACGTCAGAGACTTTTTTGTTTTGCAGGTTTGCCCGCTTCTGTAGCTCTTCTAGCACTTCTTCTGGCAGTCTTACCGCCACTGTATTACTTGCCATTTCTACCAACGCCCCCACTCGTCACGCTCAAACGGGCTCCTGTCTTTTTCTCTCTTCTTCTCGCGTTCGCGCTTTTTCTCTTCTTCCTTCTTGCGCTCTGCTTCTTCCTTTGCCTTTTCGATTTTCTCTCGTGCTTCTCTGTCCCTGTCTTCTTGTGATTTCACCATCCACGGAGGTCTGTAACCCTTCAGCGCCTCACTCGTCCGCTCTTTCTCCCGCTCGTCCAGATTCCGTTTTGCATCGTCCAGGGCGTCTATTCGTTCTTTCGTGTAGTCGCGGTTCCTGTCATCAAGCGGGATTGAGCGCACTATCTCTCTGGCTATGTTCGCCTCCCACATAAACAACTTGAATATTTTGCTACCGGCAATGCTGTCCTGAACCGGGTTTATCACCCGGCCGCCTTCTGCTCTCTTCAAGTCCTCCGCCGTTTTGCTTCGGTAGAACTTCTTTTCTGTCTTTGCAAATTGGGCTTCTACTGCGCCTGCAAAACGTTCGCGATCTTTGTGCTCCATCCAGCCGCGCAACTTTTGATAGTCTTCAAACGGTAAGCGCTCGTCTTTCTCTCTGAGCTTGTTTGACAGTCCGCTAAGGCGTTTCCAGCTATCGCCCTTGCTGTATTTCTCGCCCTGAAACTCAAATTCATCGCGCCGCGCTTTGTCCTTCGGCTGGTCTTTTTCCTTCTGCCCCTTCTCTTTTTCTGGCTCCTTAAGCCGTTCTTTCTCCTTGATCCAGCCTGCTAGCTTTTTGTATTCGTCCTTCGGTATCCGCTCTTCATAGTTGTCCCAAAGATATTCATTCAGGTCGCGCAATTCTCCAAGACTGTTTGCCTTAGACCATTCCCGCCCGGCTGCCTCAATCGTGTCCTGATAGTACGGTCGCTCCGGATCGTCGCGTTTCTTGCCTGATTCCGCTTCTTTTTCCTTGGCTATTTGTTTCTCTTTCCACTCCTGGTAAGGCTCTAGCTGTTCGCGAACAATCATCCTTTTCAGCCACGGTAATTCCGTTCCTTCTCTGATTCGCTCTTCCCGTGCCGCTTCTCTTGCTTTTATTTTCTCTTCTCGTTCCAGTTTCAGGCGATCTTCTCGTTCGCGCCTGGACCTCTCTAATTCAAGCGGGTGATTCCTTTCGAGATATCGATCACCGTACTCGTGCGCCTTATTGATGTGTTTCATCTCGATTCGAACATCAGTCCCGTTGCGGTCCTTGCCCAAGACGACAACATGAACATGATGGTTGTCTGTGTTGTTGTGCTGCACCGCAAACCATTCAAGATCCCGCCCCATGTCCTGGCTCAGGTTCGCCATTACCTCGCGGGTCATGGCTTTTTTGTCGACTTCGTTTAATTCAGGAGACAGCATCAGCTTGTGTACGACGACCTGACTGCCGCCTAGCTCCTTGATCCGCTCTCGCATCTCTTTGGTGCTCACGCGGTCTTGCTCGTCGTTAAACATCTCCCGTCCGCCGCGCTCCCGGTCTTCGCCTGGGCGGTGCTGGATGTATTTGACGTGGGCCAATGCCTTGCCGATTGATACGACCTTGCCGCCGCTCTTCTTCCCTCGTCCTGGTATGTACTTGTGTTTTACGATGATCACGGCTGGCTCTCGTTTACTCTTTTAGTCGCTTCTTCATTTCCTCGATCACCGGTCGTTCTTCTCTTGTCACTGACCGGGCGTGCTTCTGGTTTGCGGTTGCGGCCGCTGCTTCAAACGATGCTTTTCCTTCTTTCGTCGCGCTCATCTCCAAGTAAAGAAGCTCATGAATAGTGCCGACCTGCCGCCCTTGTCTGGCTAACATTGCACATAGCCGGTTAGCCATTCCGTCAATTGACTCAGCTATCAGCCTGTCTCTGGGCTCGTTTCGCTTCTCGTCCTTGTGCGCCAGATAGAAGAGCACTGCCTCTCTCACTACTTCCGATTTCGTTTTGCCTTCCACTGTCGCCAGGTCGTCGACTCGTTTGAAGTCTTGCCGGGTCAGCTTCGTTTCAACCTTCGGGTTGAACGTCCGTTTTTTGCTTTCCACCATGAGCCGGAGCCTCTTGTTAGATCCATTATCTATCTATTATAATTGAGCCGGTATTTGAGGGCTTGATTTTCTTTAGAGCCTGCCTGTAAACAGGCTCTAGATGGGCATATCGCGTTAGCGAGCCCATCATTTCATCTTGTCTTACCGTATGGTCGCTTCTCTCCCTCCCGGCAAGACCTGCGCTTCGCTCCGGCTGGCATGTTTGCGCTTTCGCTCCTTCTGTGCCCTTTGCTTACATCTATGTATGCCCGTGCCGGACAATTCCGTAAACATTGCCGCCTGTGGCGGTTTATTGACCGGGCACATTTATTATCGTTTGCACCAAATATGGTGCCGCATATTTCAATAGAGGCTCTGTGCCTGCGTTTGCGCCAATGCCCTGCAATTACATGAAGATAAGCCAAAACCGTAAACGGTAGCCCCTGCGGGGTGTTTACACGTATCCACTCAGTACAATTAGTGGAGTCCGTAGAGCCCAAAATCTATAAAGTGGCTACTAGCGGCATTTTAAGAGGCTCTTCGGTGTCCGCCACTTGCGAGGCGAAATCACCTGAAAGGCTGACACTGCGGACTGTTTACGCAGATTTAGTAGTCGCCTGATAGCCTTGTCAGATGTCGGCAGGCATGTTATACTTTTGTATAACAACAGCGAGGGCAAAAGTGATGCACAAAACCAATCTACGTAAGGTCGGAGGCTCGATCATGCTCTCGGTCCCGCCTGCAATTCTTGAGCAATTGCACCTGCAAGCGGGTTCCACTGTAACGATCAGCCTCGACGGTGAAAAGCTTGTAGTCGAATCGAGCCCGAAACCTCGCTACACGATGGCGGAACTGCTTGCAGCCTCGGACTATTCACAGCCACAGCCTGACTCTGAGCGTGAATGGATCGACTCTGCCGCTGTCGGTGGTGAGCTGATATGAAACGTGGCGACATTTATCTAGTCACGCTAGATCCTACGGAAGGTCGCGAGCAACAAGGATATCGCCCTGTCGTGGTCGTCTCCCCGGATGCGTTCAACCAGTCCACTAACCTGCCGGTTGTCTTGCCCATCACCACTGGCGGTGCATTCGCTCAACGCATTGGCTTTGCTGTTCCCATCTCTGGAATCAAGACTACTGGCGTAGTTCGTTGCGATCAGCCCCGGGTGCTAGACCTTGCTGCCCGTCATGGTCGTAAGATCGAAGCTTTGCCGCCTGCGGTTCTCGATGAAGTGATGGCTAAAGTTATCACGATCTTTGAGTGACACCATGGCAAAAAAGAAACGATCTTCAATACCACCGCCGCCTGGTCCTGATGCCACTCTCGATGAGTTGGCCGCTTATTTCGAGAAGTACGACTTGCAAGAACTTGAGGCTGCTGGCTTCGTTCGTGATCTCACTGAAGACGAAGAGAAGTACATGGAGCAGCTTGCCGCCTATTGCCGGGCACGAATTGAAGCAAGGAAATCTCACTAAAGTTTCAATGGCGGCCCTCTGCCTCTCCAGACCGGCGCGGTTGTTTGTTTCTTTTCCGCTCTGTACGTTTGCAAAATAACAAACATGGCGGGAGCATCGGCACCGGTCGCCCGGCTGCTCGGTTCTCGTTCTAAGCCCCCCGCAGCGCCTGACCCTCTGCCCGAATACCGGCGAACCTGGGCCCCGGCGTCAAGGCTTGCGAAGCAACCCGAAGGGCTTGGGCTTGATGCTGGGGGTTCGCTGGTAGGCTCTGAGCCGGGCAGAAGTAAGGGGGGCGTTATGACAATAGGCGCTAGCTCCACGGACTCTAAAGCCTCGCTATCATCGAGATCCCCTGAGTCTTCAAAACCAGGCGGATCTAAAAGCTCTTTTTCTTCTTCTTCCGAACCAGGGACACCACCCCTCACCCCTAGATCAAGATCTAAAAAAGGGCTCTTATCGCCTGATCCACTAGCCAAGAGACACCACAAATCCCGATGACGGCTGACAGTGTTGGGCGAACAGCCAGCCGCCCGTGCTAATTCGTTGCGCCCGATTCGCTGTCCCTTGGCAATTAGAGTTTCTAGCGCTTTGCTTATTCGCTTCCGGGCGTCTTCTTTTCTTCCATCATTGCCTTTTTCAAAATCGGCCATAGTCCAGATGCGGCCCGTCGCTTTTGACCTCGCTATAAGAGCGTCTATTGCGTTTTCTGACATCAGGTAGGGTGTTCTTACCTTGTACGTCTCAGAGCGCCGCCGCCAGAAGCACGCCCGCTTTATATCGGCTTTTACTTTGTGCCATTTGCCCCGGTTGATGTGATTACAAAAACCGTTGTGTCTCTCTTCCATCCATCTCAGAATCAGGTTGTAGCGGGCTTCGTCATTCTCCGTCGCCGGCAACGCCGGCACGCCGGCGATCTGGTCCCCATGCCACAAATAGTGCTCAATAGCCTTGATGGCATCATGTCGCTGCCCTGTTTTGGTAAGCCCTTCCTGCCAGATTCGGCGCCCTTCTTCGTAGGTTTCAGCAATTAGCCGATAATTGAACAGTTTTTCAAAACCGTCTGTATCAATGGCTTTTTGATGCGCCAGGGCGTCTCGATCGCGCGATCGATCGATAGCTTCTAACTCGCTTTCAATGCGGTTTTTCGCCTCGCTCCAATTTCTTTTGTTTTCTTCCAGGTCAAAGACGAATGAGGCTATCGCCTCGTCTCTTGTTAGTTCTTCCCGCGTCCGGATCAAATTGCCTTCGTTATCCAGCCAGGCAAAACCAGACTGTAAAGGCAGGCGCAAACCCATTCCGCTTGGATTTACTTCTAAAACTCCGTTGCGGATTTCATAGCCGTGGGCTCTCAGCCAGTCTGATAAACAGCGTTGCACCTGGTCCCGGTTGGCCCACTCTTCGAAGAAGATATACAGGTGCCAGCCGCCGCTTTCGCTGCTTCTGTACGGTTTTGCAATCAATCCGACTGCAGCTAATTTCGTCTGCAGATTTCCGAGTTCGAGCGCGTTTCTGTACTGGCTGTTTTTGTCGATGTCCAGCACTGCAAACCGGGTTTCATCGCCAAACTTCAAGCCATAAATTTCTGACTTCTTGCCGTCGATGGCGGCCAGGATCGTTTCATCCGGCAAAGGAAATTGCTTGCTGATTGTCGTCCAGTTCCGGCAACCTACCGGGCACAATATTGCCTGTATACGATTTGGATATAGCGAAAAGAAAAAATCTTCCGCCACCGATGGCGGTGAAAATTTATCATCGATCCCGGACTCTGACGGGATCGGCTTTAAAGCAAAATTTCCGGTCACTGTCTACCCAAAAGGCATGTTGACGTGTACCGGAATTACAGGTTATTCTTTCTGCATCGAGGGAAAACCGACCAAGTAAACCCAAGAAAAAGCAGTTTGAATATTGTGTAAATCCGGCTAACGCCAGGTTTCAATTACGTCGCCGCAAGCGGCGTTTTTGTTTTAGCGATAGAAAATCCCTATATCCAGAAAATATGCGCACCATATACGGTGCCTTTTTCACCACCTGGAATTATAGGGTTGTCTCTTTGAAAAGGCTAGTTGCCGAGGCACCAATTTTTGAAGCGCGCCCACAGGCTTGTTTTATGTTGACTGTCTGTTAGCAGCTTGATTTGATTTCGCTGCAATTCAATTTCTTTTTCTCGTTCTGAAAGTTGGGATTCAAGGTAGCCATTGCGATAGGTCAAAGCTTCCAGCTTTCCTAGTACCTCTCGCAAAAGGGCATCATGTCCATTGGACTGGACCCCCGTCCACCCCTGGTGGTCGTGGTCCTCGTCCACCCCCACGTCCACCCGCGTGTCTTCTTGTTCGACGGGGCTCTGTGACTTACTCTTGGCGGTGATTCGCTTATTAAGGCTGGACGCCTTGACAAACCACTGTCCGTGGCCGTCCTTGGCCCCGTCCAGCTTGCCCTCATGGATTAGGCGCAAGGCTGAACGCCGCGCTATATTCAGAATTTTGGCGGCTTCTATAAGCGGGATCTGGTGGCCGTCGTCCAAGACCTCGGCCACCCCTGGCCCGTCCACGTCCATGGACACGTCCAGGACCTCGGCCACCACATCAAAAATTTGATCCATACCTTCGGTAGAGGTGGCTTGGATCTTCTGATAATTTTGCGCGGGTTCAGTCATCAAGCGGATTATAAGCTCACTGGATCGCACGAGCAACGCTTGACTATTCGCCAAAGAAAGTAGCTCTTCTCAGGCGCAGAGCCTATACTGAAATAATGGAACAGCAGCCTTCTAGAAACGTATCCTCTCCTCCATTGACGCCAAAGGGAAGCGCTAAATCTTTGGCGACTAAAAAGGAGTTCAAAAGAGAGCTTGTGTGGTTCTGCCTTTGTGTCATTGCTTGTTTTTTGTTCGGCGGTGTGTCTGCTTGGATAGCCACAACCGAAGATTTTGACCGGGGCGCAAGGCACGACGACACCACTCTTGACTACAAAGCCATGCACGAAGCCGCCAATAAAGATTTTTGGAGTTACGGGGCGATGACTGCCGCTGGTGGCTCAATCCCCGTATATGGTGTCCTATTTGGCATCAGACTGCTGATTTGGAGATTTAGACATGATGACTAAAGCCCTGTGCGTTTAACCTCTTCCATGGACTGTCGCACTTTTTGAACATGATGAGAGTGCTCTATGACACCCGCAACTGGAAAAGGCATGTGGGTTGCATCCACTGCGTGAAAATGCTTTGTCACCTTTTCCCAGGGTTCTAGCGACCGGAATTGCCCGTTAGTATCTCTGAAAACATCAGGGTTATAACGGTAGGCTAAAGTATCGGTATTGATTGGGATCGGCTTTTCACCCGGGTGGTGCTGGTTGTAATTGGCTATCGCCCGCGCTTCGCTTGCCAGATACGCGGCAACAAAATACGGCGCTGCATCAGGTCGGAGCGCTGCTTGCAAGGGATCTCCTAATTTCTTCAGCAGAGGGAATTCTTCCGCCAGACGTTCGATGATCGCCTTTTGTATTTGAGCCGGACCTATTGAGTCTGTTGCTTTCAACGGCAGTTTAAGCGCGGCTTCAGCACTCTGTAAATCATCAGTAGGCTTAAGGTGTAACTGCTCATTCAAGATAAGGCCCGGAATCAACGAGGGATCTATGCCGAGTTTTTCGAGCCCGAAAGTTTTGTATGCGTCAATGCAAGCAATAGGGCTGATTTCCCTGTAGTACGGGTCGTATTTTTCAGGATTTTTGACAATGCCCGAAATGTAGTCCATAGCGGCACCTTCAGGAATCGTATTGGTGGCGAAATTTCTATTTACTACTTCACTAACGCCTACAGCCGCATTCCAAGCCCCATTTACAGCGTTTTTTGCAAGATTGCCAGGCATTTCCGATACGGCTTGAGCAACTTCACCCGGCAGATTTTTTGCATCATTCCAGATCCATTCTTTGATCGCGCCTGCGATGTCTTGTCCAGGCTTTACGCGAGGGTTTTGAAAATGCCATCTGCCATCCGCTCCTAGTCCTTGTTCTTGTGGTTGTTCTTGCGGTTGCGCCTTAGAACTGCTATCGGAAATAGCTTGGGCGATTAGCTCCCGGCGTCCTTGATGTGACTTATTGTCGGACAGACCAGTGATCTCAAATTTTTCGCCTTGCCCTTTGGCTTGCATCTCAGCAATCTGAGCATCAGTCAGAATCTCGTGTGTTGCTGATTGATATTTGGTCGTTCTGTACGCCTCGGTTGCCTTGTCCCAATCGCCTTGCTTACCTTGAGTTGTGAAATTGCCTTCGGTTTTGATGACTTCCGAAGCTCGCAATTGCTTGGCTGATTCTGGTTTTTGCTCGATTTCGTCGCTCATCTTTGCAGGCTCTTTTTTTAGCTCAGTCTTTCCAGTATAAGCGTCAGTTCCATACAAATCTGCCATCGAACCGAGGTCCAGCGCCAATGGTAAGCCTTGACGGATTTCTGAGCGCTCAGGCAATGGCTGAAAATAAGCTTGTACAGATTGGCTCAGGTTGACACTTTCAGCCTGCACGACTTGGGATAGGCTCTGTTGTTCTGGTTTCTGCCAGCTTTCCGGGCTCGTCATACTTTGACCTGGGGAGGAATTTCCTGAGACTACAGAGAACTTTTGGCTAGATTATGGCAACGAGATCTGAAAGCCTCCTGAGTGCTTTTGCGAGAGGCCAGATAATCGATATTATGTTTCAGACCTTGCGCAAAAACCCTCAGAGCCCTTACAGCATGAGAGTTTCAGGATTTTGATTTTTGTACGATTTTTGCGGCTTGGCTGATAAATTTCCAGTTCAAGCCCTTCTCAAGCCATTTTTGGGGCACTTCTTGCGTTATCAGCCCCTTACCCAACCCAGTGTAAGAGCGTTGCCATCATCTCCCCAACACTGCAATCCTTCTCTAGAAAATCATCCAGACCGGCGGCCAAACACTGTCCTTTCATGCCTGCATCATTTGCCGCCGACATACAGATAATCGGTATCCGGCTTCCTGAGCCATTTTCTAGCTCTCTGATTTTTGCTGTGCATTCAAAGCCGTTCATCTCAGGCATGTTGAAATCCATGATAATTGCTGCATATTCAGTGGTTTTGAATCGCTCTATTGCTTCTGCTCCGCTTGCTGCCTGGTCTGCCGAATAACCAAACGATTCAAGCATTAGTGCCGTTCCCTGGCTGATTATCGCCATGTCATCGACTACTAAAATTCGCTTGCTAGCCATTTCTGAATTTGCCAACGCCACTAATCAAAATCCTGCGCACCCGCTCCCAGGCTGGTGCTGCTTCATCATGTCTCCCCTGCTTTTCGTAGAAATCGTGTAAATCCAAGAGCACCAGGCCGGTTAACGGGCTTTCCTCTCCTTCAAGCGCATCCGCCTGACGCAAAGCCAGTTTATATACCCGCTCTGCATCTGCAATGCGCCCTCGGCTCTGTAGCCAATTCGCTACCAACAAGCAGGCATGAATACCGTACTCTTCCCCGTCCAAACTATCAACGCTTTTCATGCCTTTAAATGCCTGTCCAGTTTTCCGCCATCAATCACACTTATTCCCGTGATTGACCCATGTAATGCACTATTTACGAGGCTTTTAGCGCCTTTCCATACTTTTAGTAGTTAGACCGCCATCCCCTTGTCCCGCAAGCTTTTGGGCATGGCGAAACAAATAAGGGGTCGTCTCAGAAAACGGAAAATAAAGCAC
>CAYRVJ010000049.1:0-9608 GCA_964427785.1 uncultured Alphaproteobacteria bacterium
ATAGACGATGTCATGAATAATTTGTTCCTATGGTAAAAATAGGAACAAAACTGAGAGAATTATCTCGCCGCTTAGAGCTTTCGGATGCGGAGGTGGCCCGTCAGATAGGCATCGATCCGCGCCGCTATGGCCATTATATGACTGGTCACAGCAGCCCTAACTATAAGGTTTTAACGGATTTATGCCGAGTTTTACAAACTACCCCCAATGAGTTGTTTGGCTTTGAAATGAAGCCTGCGGAAGGCCGTAGATCGGCATTAATTGACCGCTGCAATTCTATTTTGTTACGCTTAACAGAAGAACAGCTAGAATTGGCGGTCAAATTGTTAAAAAGCTTGGTTAAAGCCGATAAATTAGCGCTCTCTAAAAAGCGCCCTAAGAAACAATAGTTAATTCCGGCGGATTAGTAATAACTGCAACGTGCATAGCGGCAGCGAATATTCTTGCGTTGTTCGCAGGAATGAGTAGTAATTTCCATGGCTGAACCGAGTAAAATTTGACAACTAATTTGAGTAATTCATGGAAACGACACATCTATTACAACCGCTTTGGGATTTTTTAGCACACCCCTTTACGCCCTTCATTTTTATTACCATCCTTGTTGCCATATTTGCATATGGCTTGATCAATATCAGATTGGGCACCCAACATATCGGGATTGCGTTTAAAAAAGCGTTGGCATTGGTTTCCTCAAGCAAAAACCAAACAGAATTTTATGCTCAATTTGATAAGTATTCCGAAGAATTGCAGAAGATCGACGACGTAAGTGATTTATGGCGCGAATACGAAGAAACTTTAATTATACCCCCCGCGCAAGGCTCTCCAGAAGATGTGGTGCAACCAGCACGGCGAGTGATTTATCTTACAGCTCGCCCCCATCAATATTTTTCATTGGATTCAGTGCTTGGTGCCAAATTGAATTTATCACAGGTATATGCATTTTCGAATTATTTAATCGGGACAGGACTGCTCTTTACCTTTTTAGGATTGGCAGCGGCAATCGCCGTCGCTCAACAAGATCTAACAACTGCGGCTGGCAACGAAGGATTAGAAAAATTACTTAGTGTTGCTTCGACTAAGTTTCTTACCTCAGTCGTAGCCATTTTATTAAGCCTAGTATTATCTTTTAAACAAAGGTGGTGGTGCAATAATCTAAAAAAAGAGATTCGTGCTTTTTGTATAGCATTGGAATTGCGCACAGAATTTTTGCCTGCTGAAAAATTGTTACATATGTCTCTTAATGTACAACAGGAACAAAAGCTTCATATAGCGAATCTTGCAGATAATATTACCCTTAAATTTGAAAGTATTTTAAACCAAGCGCTGCCAAAAAGCGTGTCGGATGCAATGGCTCCTCTCGTAGATACATTGAAGCAATTAGCGCAGCGCGACCATTCTAATAACGAAGGCGCGCTTAAATCCGTATTAGAAGAGTTTTTACGTCAAATGCACCAACATACTGGCGATGGAATGAACCAATTGGTTGGCAATATACAAACTCTTGCAAGCAACCTAGACCAACTTGTTGGAAAGATGGAAAGTTTTGGCGGAAATTTTGGGCAGGAAATGAATGGGGCCACGCAAAGAATGGCGCAAACAATGGAGCGTTTTGTAACAGACTTCTCTAGTGTTCAGCAGGCTCTTATGCAATTTACTGAAGTCTTAGAATCTCTCAAATTAATTGCGGAAAATATTAAACACGCTGGCGGTCAAATTCAAGGCGCAGCAGATGGCAATAAAGAAAGCGCCCATGATCTAAGTCGGACGCATGGAGAGTTGGCAGCAACTGTTAATGGATTATCTGGTAATTTAGAACCTTTAAAAGATGTAGTTGGACAGATGGCGGGCGCATTAGAACGCCTGCTTTCAACCTCCAATCATTTAAATGACGCTGGCCTGATGATTAAGGGTGCCGCTAATGATTTCACGCTCTCATCTCAAAAACTGGACGATGTGCATATAAAAATTGGTGATCACATGCAAGGATTTAAACAGGTAGCGGACAGCATGCAGGGCAATGTACAGGAATTAATGAATGCATCAGGTCTCTTAGCAAAAGCGGCCAATCCTGTTGAACAACTTTCACGGCAAATGATGGAGGCTGTGGGCAGTATTCAAAAATCGCAAGACGTTATAACTGGGGCATTTAGCTCTATGTCTTCAGTCAGCGATTCACTTAAACAAGTGCTGGCAGGAGTTGGTACAAGTTGGAATAGTTATCAATCTCGTTTTGAGAAAGTGGATAAAGATTTAGAAAACGCTTTTACAACACTTGCTAAAGGCACGGATGATTTCCAACAAAAGATTAAAGAATTTGTAACCTTGTTTGATTCATCATTCAATACTGCAATTCAAGATTTAAGTGGTGCTATTAGTGAATTAACTGAAGAGCGGGAAGAACAAATTCAAAATCTTGGAAAAACAGCGACCGCATGATTTTAAAGTGATCCCATGTCAATACATGACACAGCCGTAGATACTCACGATGAAAGTTATTTTGCTTCTTTTACCGATTTATTGGTAGGCATATTATTCATCTTTATTATTATGCTAATGTTATTTGCTAGCAATATGCGAAAGCAAGAACAAGTAGCCAAAGAAGTTGCGGAACAAGTAACAGCAATGATCGAATCACGAAATATCGTCCTGCGCGAAATTGTAAAAAGCATGAAAGAATTGGGAATCGATGTTATTGTAGATGAAGAACAAGGCATTCTTCGCCTACCAGATAAAATCTTATTTGGCTTGGGCAAAGATGAGCTAAGCCCTGAAGGCAATGATGCAGTTGCTAAATTAGCAGGAGTATTAAAAAAATATCTCCCCTGTCTAGCAAGAGTACAAGAAGAAGAATTAAAACAAGGCTGCTCTACACTTAACCTTAAAAGTCCAGAGGCTCTAGAAGCAGTATTAATTGAAGGCCATACAGATCGTACAGGCAGCGCCGCTCGTTTCGATAATTGGAGGCTTTCAGTTAATCGTGCTATCAATGTATTTAATGGTTTGATTAGGGCGCAACCTATTTTAGATAAAGAGATACATAATAAATATGATGATCCAGTACTTGCTGTTAGCGGCTATGAAGCGCGCAGGCCAGTCGTAAATCAGGAAGAGGCCATACAAAATCGTCGAATTGATATAAGATTTGTTATGCGCTCACCAACTCCAGAAGACGTTGAACGTATTAACCAAGCGATCACAGCACCAAATGCCAAATGACGCCCAAGAATCATCCATAATGTCATCTCGCTTACGGCAAGCGCTGCAACATGCTGCCACTATGCCTTATCGCGGGCGTACAATACCTCCACCGAGAATAGTGGCTACGGCAGAAAAAATAACTCAATTATATCATGGGTCAGCTAAACAGCCCGCTAAGTTAGAATTAGACGCGCTATATAAGCGTTTTCTTCAAGCTAGCCAGCAAAATAAGTGGGACGATATAACTAAGTCTGAGTGGAAAAAAGCACCTTGGCTATTATGGTATGCCTCCCCATTTCTTGTTGACCAAAGCTCTTTCATGGAGAAATTTCACTCTGCACTCATGGCATCTAGTAATGGACGTGTGTGGAAACGGGTAATTCACGTCTACCTTATGCATTATGGGAAGCATAAAGAAAATCCCATTGGTGAACAGCAACTAGCAAAGTGGTTGCAAGAAGCTTGCAATGCGGCTGCTTTGAAAGACCATTTAATATTCTGGCGTGAACGCAACAACAGCATTGGTATGTTTAATGACACGTCTTGGTTAAAAACTGCAGCACAGAAATATCTCACAGATTATAATACTAATCCTCAAGCCTACTGGAAAGATTTTGGTCTTTCTGGTGAATTAGAAACAAGCGGGTACAGCACTGCTGTCGGGCATCTAATTTTGCGGCAGATTCGTACAATGCTGGTGCAAAAACCCAGTTTATTAAATAGCGCATGGCATTATGTCATGAAAGACGAAAAGACTGTTCGCTTTCCTTTGCTGCGCAAAGAATTAATTGAAACTTTGCTTGAACCTTGGGCTGATGTCTCCTCACCGGCAGATGTGCGCAAAGCTCTCCTAGGTAAATTGCTTACCGCTTTTCAAGACCCTCGTTTTCGTACTGCTGCCGGTCATTGGGCGGGTGTAAGTGATACAGCAAAATTGGTTTTGCGTAAGTGGCTGGCCGGCGTCACCATTGAACAATTTTTTAAAATCATCGACGATATTGGTCAGGAAGAGCATTGGAATTACCGGCGCGCGTTCTGGAAATCCTATATTGATAGTCAAGCCGTTGATGATGCTTGCGTAGCCTTAGGACGTGAAGGATTTGCAATTGCGCGCCAGACAATAGAAAAGGACGCTTTAGCTGTATCGATGTTAAATGAAGCCTCGCCCGCCTCTTGTGTTCTACTTATAAGAATAGGCGATTTAGTCATTGCAGAATTTAATCACAACGGTAAATGTCGTTTTTGGAGGGCAACGCATCAAAATGCGCCAACTCTGCATGCAGATCAATATAATGATTCTCGATTGAGAGTTGAGCCGCCAAGCTGCCTTGAAGCATTAAGTCATGGTGGAAGCTCTACATATGCTTGGCAGCGTAAGTTTAGAGATTTTATTAGAAAACATACTGGTTACCAAGTTAGAGATCACGATTTTAAGGTGCCATAAACTATGATGTTACATTATACCTATAATGCAGAAAGCTCTTTAATTTCTTTTCAATTGCAAGATACGAACCAACCTATTCCCATTAGCCGTTGGACAGATGCCCGGCAAGCCGGTGCTGATATTTTGCTCGGCTGGAAAGAGGAGGAAGATTCTTCAGTTATACAAATCGACGAAATCACAATAGCTCTCCCTATTAATTCATTAGTATCAGCACTTAAAAATGACCAAGGGGAATTAAGGCATGCTTTAGGCTTACCAGAATACTTTACGGGCGTACTAACGCTATCTGACCATGGCATACTAAACGAAGAAAAATATCACATTAAATATCAATGGCTCAAATCCAATGGAACGCCTTATACGGTAGTTAATGAACAGGGTTGTTTTATTGAGGCTGCTGGCAAGAAATATCTTATGCCTCCTCACGTATGGCAGATTCTAGAAGAAATAGAGCGTGTTAATAACAGTACTGTAAAATTAGCAAGTGAGCGTTTACAGCATATTCACCAAATTCAATCGCTGCTAGATTACTTGCCTGAATCAGCACGTGCGCAGATTATTACTGATGGTCGTATTCGCAATATACGCCTTTATTATGCTGATGCTTTCCAAATCGAAGCCGAGACAGTTGCTGATGGATATAACGCGCTACCAGTTTTAAAGCGCGCGGAAAAACTTTCATACGACGAAACTCAAAAAACCTTCTCAGATTTACTTACCCGCTCTGATTTAGCAATTTTTCATAATCATTTTCGAGAATCTACAGAAGCCCGCGCCAATTATACTTTAGAGGCTGGGCGCTATTTAGTTATAAGCCCAAAGGTACATCAGGCTTTGCAAATAGTGCATAAAGTACGAAGCGAACCCAATGAAAAAAGACTCGTATTTCTGCAGAACCCCCGCCTTAGATTGGAAGAGGAATTAGGAGAAGCTTTTAGCGGGGAAGCATTAGATGCTATTTTCTCAGACCGCGTTGTTGGGTTTGGAGAAAAGCAAAAACGAGTGATCCCATGGATAAAAATTGAAGGTCAAGTTTGGTGGCCTGCAGAAGAAACAGTGGATAAAGCTCCTTGGCCGCGTGGCATTGAGATTGGGGATCAACAGATTGTTTTCAATACACCAGAAGAGTTAGAAAATTTTGAAAAGAAAGCGATTTACCACGTCTACGAAGAATCAACCCCTTTTGAATATGAAGGAGTATCAATTCCATCTGATTCACGTGTCATAGATGGTATTAACGCTATCAAGCCACAGGCGCGACCGGACAAAAAGACAAAAGAACCATTTCCAAATAAAAAACCGCCTAATGCAGATGAATCGTCACCAAAGCCGATGGTTCTATATATTAAAGAAAATCTTCAAGAAAAAGAATATGAAGCACATTTGGTTAAACGCCGCTTACCTGAATTTTCACTTCCTACGTCCGTAAAAAGCAAACCTAAAGAACATCAACAAAAAGGAATTGAATGGCTTGCGCGTCATTATCGCGCTGGCAGCAGAGGCGTGTTATTAGCGGACGATATGGGCCTTGGAAAAACCTTCCAAGTGCTGGCTATCCTTGCTTGGATAAGAGAATTAACAGAAAAAAGGACGATTCGCTCTCTACCAATTTTGGTTGTTGCCCCTACTGGTCTATTAGAAAACTGGATAACCAAAGAGCATGATGTGCATTTGTTTGCGCCGGGCCTCGGCGAACCTGTGCGCGCCTATGGCCGTTGGTTAAAAGATGTAAAAAAAGATTGGGATTTTGCACAGACCAATTGGATATTAACAACGTATGATACATTAGCTACTTATCAACGTGAATTTTTACGTCAACATTATGCGGTCGTTGTGTTCGATGAAATGCAGCGCGTTAAAAATCCTGATACCTTGGCAACTATTGCAGCCAAAGCGTTACATGCTGATTTCTGGATTGGCATGACTGGAACTCCAGTAGAAAATCGCCTGTGTGACTTATGGTGCGTGATGGATACATTGCTGCCAGGATTGTTAGGGAGCATAAAAGAATTTAGCCATCGTTATGAAAAAGCAGTAACAGCGAATCCTCCCGATGAAAAAGAGCTTGAACATCTTAATTATCGGATACGCATTAAACCCCATGCCAAAGAAGCTCCAGCTATTATGCTAAGGCGCATGAAAAAAGATGTGTTGGATAGTTTACCACCTAAACACTCACATTCACTGCATGAAAAGATGCCTTTATTACAGGCGCAGCGCTATACAGAAGCATTAAAACAAGCAGAAAAACGCAAGGGGGAACCAGGAGCAGCATTGCAGGCATTACATGCCATGCGCTATCTTTCATTGCATCCAGATTATAAATCACCAGTTATGCATAATGGCGATGATGCCTTCATTGCCGAGTCCGCTAGATTGATCGCAACACTTCGTGAATTGGATCGTATTGCGAAACTTGGAGAAAAGGCACTTATTTTTCTTGAACCAGAGGCGTGGCATCATGCCATGCCCGCACTTCTTAAAAGGCGTTATCAATTAAATAATCTACCTATGATCATTATGGGAGATGTGAAAGGCAGCGATCGTCAGAAACGAGTTAATCAATTTCAAGAAAGCCCTCACGGCTTTGATGTGATGCTTCTGTCTCCGCGCGCTGGCGGTGTAGGACTAACCCTTACTGCGGCTAATCATGTTTTTCATTTGACACGATGGTGGAACCCAGCCGTTGAAGATCAGGCAACGGATCGTATCTATCGTATCGGCCAGGAAAAAGAGGTTCATGTATACTATCCAATGGCAGTTCATTCCGAGGTAGGAGAACGTAGCTTTGATCTTGTGCTTGATCGATTATTACAAAAAAAGCGTAAACTTAGTGAGCGAGTATTATGGCCACCAGCTGGTTCACAGCAGGATAGTGACTTCTTAACCAATGAAGTTCTTTGGGGTAAGCCAGGAGATGCGAATAAGATTAATCATGAAGACGTATTATCTATGCACCATACACAATTCGATGACCACGTTGTGCAAACGATACAGCGACAATTGCCATGGTTAAGAGTTGAAAAAACTATTTTCTCTCATGATGGCGGCGCTGATATAGTGGTGAAGAATAGAGACGGCGAAATAAAAGCAATAATACAATGCAAACACACCAGCGACCGTCATGCCATGCCGAGTGCGTATAAAGACCTAAAGCGCGCATTGAACCATTATCATGCGAATCAACCTTGGTGTGTAGGCGTTACAAGCGCGCTACGTTTTCAATCTCATGATTATGAATGGGTAGGTATGTATCCTAAAGGAATTTTGATTACGGGGACTGATGCAATCGACTGTGAATCAATCGTAGATAAACTTAGAGAATATGCATAATGAGATTAATGCTCTCTACAACTGATTAACTGCAATCTCAAACTTGCATAATCCGTCAGCGCAATAGGAAAGGCCGCACCTTCAGGAGAAGATTTTATTTCTTTTGCAAGTTTGCGTTGAAAATATTTATCATATTCTCTAACCGGCGGACAAACGCACCTAAGACTAGAATTTGCCCCGGCGCAGGCGCTCAACAAGCTCATCGCGAGTGCGAGGAGCATTATTCGCAGCACGAAGTTGCGCATCTTTAACCTCCAATATTTTATTAAGTCTATCTAATCGTTCGGCGTTTTTACCAGAATTACGAACGAGAAAAAGAATGCTGGCAATACTAGCAAATATGAAGAGCCATTTTGACAGCACAAACCACACCAGTTTTGCCTGATTTATTAAGAAATTGATCATATGTTCCTAAAATTTTAAGCTTTAGTTTGTTTTATTTTATTTATTTTCTTGATTCCAAGGCCTGGAATTTTATCAAGAGCTTCATCAGAAGCGCTTTGAACGTCTTTCAGTGTGAAATAGCCTGCACTATATAATTCTTTTGCTATTTTATTTCCTACTCCTAATTTCCTTAGTCTCGATAAAAACCACCAATCAGCCAAATCTCCAAAGAAACCAAAAAATCGCCCATAAATTTCTGGCCATTTTTCTTTTAATCCACGAATATTTTGTATTTGCTCAACTGATGGCAAATCAGATTCTACAATCTTTCTAAATTCCTTTAAGAAAGGAATATAGTAGCTCGGCTTAATAGGGCCAATATCAGATGCTACGTCGCTCTCAGGAAATAGAATGTCAGGAGACATAACAGGAAACCAAATACCGAACTGACTGTAAGGGTCCTTAGCAGGATTTTCTCTATAATCAGGGAGCGGCTGTCCAAAAGCTACCCTCATATCATCCATCTCTAATACTCTTAATGGGGTAGTAAGTTTTAAAGTGGCACAAAATTTATAGTGAGATACACCATCACACCGCAAAATCTTAGCATTAGGTGCGATGCCTAAACTAGCTTTCGAATCCTTACCTTCAGTTAAAGGTCTTTTTTTAAACCATCTGAACATAAAATATTTTTAAATTAAGGATATGATATGTCAAGTCAATTACCGAAGACCTTTCCTGCGATCATCGATGCGCGCCCAAACCATTGTGCCAATCCCGACAAGGGTACAGCCCAGCAAAAGCCATTTGCCAACTTCAAGGTATGGCGCAACGCTTAATAACGCGTCACGCGCATAATTGACGTTGTCTTGCAAAGCGCCCAATATCACGGTGCCGACAGTCGCCCCTGTTGCCAGCCGTCCGGCTTTAACGGTGCGCGACTTAGTTAACGCCTGCTCCGGCGGTTCCACACCAGCCAAAACTAGCCCCTTTATAATTTGCGCGTCCGTATATGGCTGCTGACCATTTTCTTGGAAAATAATGGCCTCCACCAACGGACGCAGATTGCTGTATGCATGTATATCCAGCGGCTGATCGGGATGGAAATGCGTATGGCTTGCTACCGCTTGGATATAAGCTTCGGTGTTGTTTTCCTTCGGTGGTGCCCAGCGTTCGATGATTTGCCGAATGGAGCGCAGCTTTTTCTTGTCCTGATAATTAATCAAAGTGCGCGCGATTGCCCGAATGC
>CAYRVJ010000050.1:0-9271 GCA_964427785.1 uncultured Alphaproteobacteria bacterium
GGCCTTTTTATATTTCCCTCTCGCGCTTCGCGCTCAAGGTTGGCCCGCGTCACCTACTCAAAATCAGACAGCGGCCTTTTTATATTTCCCTCTCGCGCTTCGCGCTCAAGGTTGGCCCGCGTCACCTCAAGCTACCACCGGTAAACAGCCTGGTAGCTCTTATATCTTTTCCGCTTTTGCTAATCGCAAAAGCTGGGGCAGGCTGCTCCACCCCGCGTCACTTTAAGTACCCCTTACGCAAGGGGGACTGATATATACTACCCATGGCGGGGCTTGTAAAGATTTGATACAAGCCAAAAATCATTATATTTCAAAATATTTCAAAACACCCCATATATCTTTTAAAGAAATAAATTAACCTTTTCTTAATCTTCCCGGCCTTATACTGGTATTGTACCCAAGTAGGGTCTTCCTTTGGGGGGAACCGCGCGACAAGCAGTCGGCAAGCGGCTTTAGGAAGATGGTTACTGCGAACGTGGTTAACAGCAACGGAAATTCCGTTATCGGCAACCGCTATTTCAGCGGCCGCAACGCGGTCGATGCGACGCGCGCCTATAGCCGCCTGCAGCCGGACGCCGTGCAATCCAGCAGCAAAGTCACTTTCGGCAATTACCCCGCAAAAGACGTCGTTCAAATCCGCAACGGCCTGGAAGAGCCAAAGCCGAAAACCACGGTGGAATTGTCGTCCGACACCTATCAGCGTGCGCAAAATATTCTCGAACGTCTCGGCTATATTGCCAACGAAGTCGCAACCAACACAAATTTAACCGACGCCGACCGCGCGCTTTATGACGGCGAATTCCAAGAATTGAAACAAAGGCTGATCGCCGACAATTTCGGCAGCGATCCGACAGCGGCGGCGGCCGCCAACCCGCAAAACGCCAGCCTGCAAAATCTGGAGCTGGTCGCAAGCGATGCCAATGTGCTGACATCCGGCGCGGCAAGCACCGCTGCGGCATCGGTCAGCGCCGGTCAAGCCAGCCTGTTCCAGCAACAAAACGGCAAAGCGACAAACGAGCTGGAGCAAGTTTCGATCAAGCGCGAAGCCGCCTATGAACGGCAAAAATTCGATAAAAGCGGCGAGATAGAAGAACTGAAATCCAATTTCGAGCGGCAATCAAATCCGCTGCAACGCGCGATATCGCGCTATAACCCCGCCGCCATTACCGCGCAAAGAACCAGCGGGATATTGAATCTTTTGACTTAGATTATCTTCCGGTGCGTTGCAAAGCGCGCGCCGCGGCTTGCGTAGCGGCGTTTTGATCTTGCTCCAGATAGGCTTTTAAAACCTGTCTTTCCAATCTCACTTTCTGGCTTTGGGTTTTGCCGCCAAGATTTTTGGCGCGAGCCTCTAGCGCCGACAGTAAAATGCGTACATCGTCCTTCGGACGATCCGAAGCTTCCGCGATCAAAACGCGCAACGACAAGCGCAATGCGCCAAACAGCGCCTGCACATTGCCGATATGGGAAACAGCTTGGGACTCCTGAATCGGCTCAACCAATGCAGGCTTACCGCCGCCAATGATAGGCTCTATCACATATCCCTCGCCTTGGGCTGTAATCGGCTTTTGCGCGGCAGGCGGTTGGTACGGCGATCTGACAGTCTCATGGGGCAAAGCTTTTAAAATGGCTCCGGCAGCGGTTTGCACCATGGCCAATTTCTGCGGATCGCCATTTTCCCTCCACAAGCGCAAATCACGGGCAAAATCCGCGATATAGGGCAAAGCTTCTTGGAAATCCAAACGCCTGCGGCTGATACGTAGCTTTGCGCAAACGGATTTTAGCACCGCAAGGGATTGATCCAGCATTTCGCCGCGCTTGGCGGCATCTTCGATAGCCGGGATATCTTGGCCCGGAGATACTTGCAAAACAGTCATTTTTACCCACCCATAATCTGTTTCTTATAAAGATAAATTCTTGAGTTATTATATAACAAAATATTGAAATAATGTAATTTTTTATCGGGATACCCCCTATGCCCCAGGGGAATACTTGCTTGTATGTAACAGCAAGAAACATTGCCAAAGCAATAACCGTATCCATTTAAGGAATATTTCAAAGCAGCTGAAGCAGAAGAAATAAAGCATCTCAGCCAGGGATTGTACGGAATCTTCTGGTTTCCAGGTCAAATTGACGGTTCACGGTTGACCGGTTGTCATTCTAAGACTTCAATCTTTTGTCATCCCGGTGAAAACCGGGATCCATAACCCTGGCTTTTGCAATCCGATAAAGCCTTATGGATTCCGGCTTTCGCCGGAATGACAAATGTAGAAAAAAAGATCCCCGGCTTCCGTGGACAGGGCGGAAAGAAAAAAACCCCTCCTTTTTTTCAAAAGAGGGGGTTTAAAAATCGGCCAGTTTATTTACTGATCGGTTGGGGCAGTTTTTGGCGCAGGGCGGTCATGCATCATCGGCTTTTTGCGTTGTGGATGCTCGCCGTCCATTTTCCTTTCCATTTTATGCTCATGTTTCATGTCGTGCTTTTCTTTCATGCGCGCTTTTTGTTCGGGCGACATATTTTCCCATTTTTCTTTTTTCTTGGCTTTATGGGCGGCGCGTTCTTCCGGCGTCATCGATTCCCATTTTTCCTTCATTCTTTCGCGGTGCATGGCTTTGCGCTTTTCCCGCATTTCCATAGCCTTGGCGCGCTGTTCCGGGGTCATCGCGTCCCATCTTTCTTTCATCTTGGCTTTGTGTGCGGCGCGCTGCTCTGGCGTCATGGATTCCCATTTCGCCTTGCGCTCCATCCAGCGTTTTTTGCGCTCTTCCGGGGATAAAGGCGCTTTGTCGTCGCCTTCTTGCATCGCCATATCGTCGTCATAGGCGGCGTCATCCGCGCTGTCTGACATTGCCGCGTCCGACGCCATGTCGTGGTTATCGGCAAAAGAAACGGCAGGAACGGCGAGAATCAATAAGGCCCATATAATCATCAGTTTTTTGGATTTCATAAACGGCTCCTAAGGTAGGGTGGAAGGATAAATAAGTTTAAGCAAATTATTGTCGCTATGCTATAAGCAATATAGTTATCAACCAATTACGGCGATTTTATGAAAATCATTGCCTATGAATTGGGCGGGCCGCGCGCCAAAATACGCCCTGCCCCGGTCAAGCGGGATTGGATGGACGCAACGCCCTATGGCTATGCCTATCGCTGCCTGCCTTTGAATATCGCCAACATGCATGGTTGGGAAGTTTTGAACGAAGCTGCCTTTACCTTGGGCTGGAACGGCGGCGTCGAAAAAGAGGCCGTCAAGATAGAAGCGGGAGACCCAAAAGCGCAAAGCCGCCTGCCGATATCGCATTTCGGTTCCGGCATTGTCACGTTTCACATATCGTTATTGCTGCGCACCGATCCCGGATATAATTTGTTCGTCATGGGATCGCCGAATTTCGTCAAGGACGGCGCGCAAGCGCTTTGCGGCGTGGTTGAAACCGATTGGGCGCCATATAGTTTTACTATGAACTGGAAAATAACCCGCCCCCATACCCCCGTTCATTTCGCGGCGGGCGAGCCGATTTGTTTCTTCTTTCCCGTTCCGCGCGGCCTGGTCGAATCGGCGCAGCCGGAATTCCAGCCGATAGCGGCGAATCCCGATTTAAAGGCGCAATATGAGTTGTGGAACAAATCAAGGGCCGCCTTTATCCAGGATCTGAACGACCCGGCGTCGCAAGCGGCCAAAGATAAATGGCAAAAGCTGTATTATCGCGGACTTGACCCCGACGGCAAGGAACAGTTCGGCGAGCATCAAATCAAGCTGAATGTAAAGGAGTTCAAGTAATGTTCAAACGATCCAGCACATCGAAAAACGCCCCGCTGTTCATGATTTTTATCCTGCTGGTCGGCGTCGCGTTTTTTCTTTCCTTTATCAAATCGAACGAGTTCTCCTTTGAACAAAAGCCTATCCACCCGCTGTGCTTTTCCCGCGCGGCCGATCTTTACCGCCATGGCGACGACACGGCACTCGACCTGTCGCAATGCCGCCATGACACGGCAGTTATCGCCGAACAAGACGGCACGCTTATGGCTGAAAACCCCGTCGATTCGGATCATCCCGATTCCTATACCGGATACAGCCGTTACCGATTGATCGGGAAAATGGGCGAAAAGTTTATCGCAACGCATGAATGGAATGGCGGCGGCAGCGGGCATTTCAGCGAAATTTTTTCAGTGCAATTCAATCCGCCGATGTTGAAAGTCGAGGAAAACTACGCGACTGGCGGCGACCGCTGCCATTACGGCATCGTGTCTGCCAAGATAGAAGGCGATCTTTTACTATACGAACAAAACACCACGCCCAATAATTTTTTTGAAATTGCAAGCAATCCGCATCAAATCACCGGGTTGGAATCTTGCTCTGTATGCTGTGCCGGCGTCGCGGAATATTCTTTTCATCCGGAAAGCCAGGAAACAAAATTGCTATATTTGAAACTGGATCCTGAAAAGCGCGAAAGTCCGCAAGATGGCGGCGATTTATTCCAAGCCTGCTTCGACAAAATATACAATAGCTATATCGAACGCGGCCTGACAAAGCTAGATGCGCAGCAAATAGAAACATTCAAGGAAGATTTTTATAAAGAATGCCTGCCATTGCGCAAACAGGAGAATGACGGCGATGGCCGATAGTTTTGTCGTTATCGGCACGGGCGGCGTCGGCGGGCTGATCGGCGGGCTTTTAGCAAATGCCGGGCATGATGTCACCTTCGTCGCGCGCGGGAAAATGGCGCAGGCGATGCGCGAACGCGGCCTGCAAATCAAAAGCCTGCATGGAAATTTCAGTATCGACAAGCCGAACATCGTAGAATCTTGCCGGGAATTGACGGGCGCCGCCACCGCGTTTTTGTCGGTGAAAAGCGGACAGCTTGACGGCATCGGCGCGGAGCTTGCCACCAATAAAAATTATGGGGGCGCGATCGTCCCGCTTTTGAACGGCGTTGACGCGCCGGATGTTTTATTGAAACATTTGCCGCTGGACCGCGTGTTGGGCGGCATGTGCTATATGATTAGCGAGATCGAATCGCCCGGCGTGATTCATCATTGGGCCGTTCCCGCCGCGATTCATGCGGGAGAATTGGACGGGAAAATGACGCGCCGCCTGGAATCACTTTGCGCCACCTTGAAAAAATCCGGCGCCGAAGCCGTGGCGCATGCCAACATCCGCAGCGTCATGTGGGAAAAGCTGGCTTTTATCGTGACCTATGGCACGCTGTGCGCAGCGGGGCGATCTGGCATCGGTGCGGTGCGGGAAACCGAATCAGGCAAGCAGTTGATTCACGCGATGGTTGCGGAAATAATCGCCGTGGCAAAATCTTGCGGGATTTCTTTGCCGCAAGATACGGCATCGAAAGTGGCCGCAAGAATTTTCGGCCTTCCGCCCGAATCGACATCGTCCTTGATGCGCGACATGATGCAAGGCAAACCCAGCGAGCTGGATTGGCAATTGGGCGCAGCCGTGGAAAAGGCAATGAAGGCGGGATTGCCCTGCCCCGCCATCAACGCCATTTATGCGATCTTACTGCCTTGGGAAAGGGCCAATCGGACCAAGGGCTCTGCGCAAGCTGCTTAGTAAAGATTAGTGTCTGCCGCTTGGCGTGGCGCTACCCCCAACACCGCCACTCCCTGGGGTTATCCCGCTGCCAGCGCCGCTGCCGGGCGTCATGCCGCTGCCAACACCATCGTTCGGCGTCGTTGCGGTATTGCTTGGCCCGCCCGTAGTGTTCGGCGCGCCGACGGGACCTCTTCCCGATGGGTTTGTGGAATTGGTTCGGTCTGTCGCCCTGTTTGGCGTTGCCGTCACCGGCGACACATTGAACATCTCGGAACGGTTTGCGGGCGTAGCCGCTTCCCACTGACGGCGGAAATCTTCCACCGACGCGTTGCGTTCTGAAGTCGACATCATGTTCCAATCGGTATAGCGGGATTGCAAAAGCCTGGTTCTTTCGGCTTCGCTAAGTTCCATCCATCTTTTATTGCGCAGATCATGAATCAAATCTTTGTTTATCGTGCTGGCCGCGGGATAGGCCGTGCCCGTCTGCGCGTAGGCGGATGGGACCGCCAACAAGACTGCCGCGCAGACGACAAAAACCGCTAGACCTGTGACACAACCAGCCAAACCTAGGGGCTTGCGCACCCAGGTGGCAGCGAATCGGGGTTTCTTGTAGAATTTTTTTTGTATCAAATTACCGGGAAGAGGGTTGCTCTTAATTCTTTGCATAGCTGCTCCTTGATGAATAATGTCATGAAATTCTGCTGTATAATCTTTACAAAAAAATTTATATGCTTTCTGTTCCAAACAATCCGGCATTCCATAAAATCGGCGTAAGCCAAAAGATAAAGCCGCGCCGGATTTTTGCCGGGCGCGGCTTTATGTAACAAGCGAGGTTTCCCGTTAATTGCCTGAATTGCCGCTGTTCACGGTCCCTGAAGTGATATCTTCGGTCGGATCCATGCCGTATTCCGTAGCGTCACGGTACATCATTTCGCGGTCTTTCCGGCTCATGCTGTCCCAACGGCCGCTGAGTCCGGCTGCTGCCGTTTGGCGGTTAGGTATGGTCATATTGCGCCATTCGGCGTTGTCATGGCGCAAAAGCACCTCGCGTTCATTGGCGCTTAACTCGCTCCAGTTTTTTCTTTCTATGCCCGGGTAGTAATAATGCACCGAGGAATAGTTTTTATAACTGTTATTATCGCTTCTGTAGTCGCGAGCCTCAGCTAGATTTGCCATTAAAGCAATCACACCTACGCCATAAAACAGGCAGATGATGAAAGATTTTTTCATAGAATATTCTCCTTAGGGTTTGCGGAGAGCATTCTTGTCAAAAAGCGCATAAAGTATCTATGCGGAATGGGGCAGGAAATATAGCGGGAGTGTTAGGGATGCGGGTTTATTTCGTATGCTGGATCGAAACGCCTTTTTTGAACATCCAATAGGCCAGCGGAAGAAACACGATCGGCCATATGATCGCAAAAATAATATCGCTAATGCTGGCAAAGCGCGAGGTCTCCCAGACAATGGCGAACATGGCGACGCCGAACAAAAACAGCATAAACGCAAATCCGTAAAAGCAGAAAGCGGTGGCAAGATTCCAGAAATTCCCCGAAGGATTCTGGAATAGCGGTTCGCGGTTGGGGTTTTTATTGAAAATCGGCTCACGCATATCTTTTTTTATCACAAGATTTTTACTAAATACAGGGTTTTGATTTATCGGTAATGACTCATTTTGACTATACACAACACCTCATCCTGAGCCTGTCGAAGGATGGGTGACCAAATCCCATGGTTCGATCCCCCTTCGCCAAGGCTACGTAGGACAAGGGTTTCACCAAACCCTTCGTAGCTTTAGCGTAGAAGGGCAGGCTCACCATGAGCTTTTGTCAAATCGCCAGCGTTTGACATCATACAATGATCACAAATAAAAACCGCCCGGGGATTGGGTACGCCGGGCGGTTTGATTGTAATCGGATGCGCCTTCTGGGCTCTGGCCTAGATGTGTCAACGAGAGCGTTGCGATTGCAGGCTTAGCGCCCTGTTATCACCCTGCGTATACCCTAATAGCCGCATCAATTCCTGATCAGGAGGCAGATTGACCGCCTCGGCAATAACTTGCAGTCTGTCTCTTGAATTATTGAAGTACTGAGGCGGAAGCATAACATTATGGTTGCTGTAAACTATCTCGCGGCTAAGCCGCGCATCAAGGCGCATATCCAGCGTGACTGCAGCTGGCAGCGGATCTAAACCGGGACCGGTGTATCTGCCCGTTACCAATGGCTCTAGAGTTTTTCGAACAAGCTCCGGCTCAACCGCATAGGTAAAAATTTGATTCTGCCTTACCGCCTCATCATAGATTGGCTGCCAATTTTTATCGAGCAACGCCAACACCATAAGCGGATCAATCCTGGTATAAATATTCGCAACAGCAGATTCGCCGCCATAACCGTTTCCGCCACCGTGAATTTCACCGCCAACAACGCCATAGCCGCTCGAGGTTACAGCGAAAGACAGCCCTCTTCCCGTTTGAGTAACGCGCAACAAATTATGATCGGGCAGTTTAATGAACAAATATCTATTCAATTGTTGCGTCGATACCGTCGCCATCCTGCCGCCATCCGTACTAGATATTATGCTGCTGGAAATTTCTATATCCGAATCTATGCTGGCACCCTGTCCCTCGACACAAGCCAGGGTGAACTGAGAGCAAAATAATTTTCTTCCCTCATGCGGATTGGCAAGCAAGTATAAAAGCATTCCGCATTGTGGGGAGACAGAGTTGGTAAAAATCTGATTTTGTTCATAAATCGGATTAGCAATCCTGGTCCAATCATTATCAAACAGGGCAAGCGCTTCCAAAGCGCTGATCCGGGTGAAAATCATGCCTTCACTCCAATCAACGCCCGCGCCAAAGCCGCCTAATTGAGCTTTGATCCCGTACTCGCCGTAGCCTTCCGAAGTTTTATAGAAATAAAAACATCCTGAATTTTCAGCCTGAACAATTTTTAGCAAATTGCTATCGTCAATTTTTATATATACTGGACAGTATGGGCCGCGGTGAGGTCGGGCAATGTCATGGGCAGAAGGAGCGTAACCCATGGATATTTGTTCCTCACAGCCAGACATGAGGGTTGGGGTCAATAAAGTCGAAGCACCCAATAGCGCAAGAGCGGCATGGTTTCTACGCATAAAACACTCCTAAAGGCTAAAGGTTATGAAACATTATTAGCAATTTATTTCGCAAGCGCGAAGGAATGTTCGCAAGTGCGAAATTGGTTGTCAAATCACAAATATGTGGGTTTTAAATTTCCAAAAAGCAAACCGCCCGGGGATTGCTCCACGGGCGGTTTTAAAATTGGGAATAGGCAATGATTATTTGTTCAAAAGATCCTTTGATTTCGCGCTTTGCGGCGCTTCGTTCAAAATGACCCAGATATCTGACCTTCATAGAGCGGGCAGCGTCCTACTCTCCCAGGGCTTAAGCCATAGTACCATCGGGGCTGGCGGTTTTCACTTCCGAGTTCGGGATGGGATCGGGTGCAGACCCGCCGCTATAACCACCCGCTCGATGAAGGTCAGAAACAGTGACAGTGAACAGTGACGGTGTGCGGTAATCCGCATGTCGCTGAACGATTGTCACCAAAAAATAGTGGTGTTGTTACATCTTTGCAGGCATTTCAGAAGCAAGCGGTGACAATGCACACTGGTCACTGTCACCGCTCACCGTCATCTGAATTATGCAAGCAATCAAGTTCAATCGGCAAATTAGTACTGGTTAGCTCAAG
>CAYRVJ010000051.1:0-9110 GCA_964427785.1 uncultured Alphaproteobacteria bacterium
ATAGACGATGTCATGAATAATTTGTTCCTATGGTAAAAATAGGAACAAAACTGAGGGATTTAGCTCGCCGACTTGAACTATCGGATGCAGAAGTTGCGCGTCAGATTGGCATAGACCCGCGCCGGTATGGACATTACATTTCGGGCATAAACAGCCCTAATTTCAAAGTGTTAGTAGACATATGTCGCGTACTGCAAACCAGTCCTAATGAGTTACTAGATTTTGGCCCCAAGTCAGGGACTAAAAAGTCATTATTAATGGAACGCGCTCAATCGATATTATTGCAATTAAGCGAAGATCAGCTGAAATTAGCGACCAAATTGTTAGGGACGTTGATTAAAGCCGACAAAGTAGCGCCTTCTAAGAAGCGCCCCAAAAAGCAATAGCTTAGTCCCGGTAGCTCAGCTGGATAGAGCGGCGGTTTCCTAAACCGCAGGCCGCACGTTCGAATCGTGTCCGGGACGCCAAATAATGACTTGAAATTATAACGGATAGAAGCAATAAAATAGCATGCCTAATAAATAGTTGGATGCATGCAAAAAGAACCAAGCCCTGAAACTGCTGAAATAAATAAGAATGTGATTGTAAACATTGCAGTTGATAGTTGGCGTTTCTCCAGACTCTTCATAAGAATGTTAAGTAAAATGGACGCAGCGGATTCTTCGCGCTATGCAAACCAATTAAATTATTTTGTAGAAAAATTAAATGAAAGTTTAAAGCAAGCTGACATGCAACTGGTCAATATAGAGGGACAAATATATGACCCTGGTATGGCCGCTACCGCACTTAACATTGCGGACTTCGATGGCGAAGATCAGCTTTTGGTCGATCAAATGCTAGAGCCGATCATTATGAGCGCAGACGGACTGATACGCTCTGGAACTGTGATGCTAAGAAAGGCACAAATATGAAATATGTTGGAATAGATTTAGGTACAACAAATAGTGTGATTTGCTCTTTTAACGGCGAAGAATTGCAATTGTATAAAAGCCCTGAACAGCATGATGTTACACCATCTGCCATATTTATTGATAAACGAGGAACTAAATATGTAGGATCGCGCGCTTATAATAACGCTGCACGTAACCCCGACAATGCGGCGATTTTATTTAAGCGATTGATAGGCACTAGTACACCTATTCAATTATCCGCTGTCAACCTTACCATGACCCCCGAAGAATGTTCGGCTGAAATTCTTAGGACTTTATATGGCTATTTACCGGAAGAAGTTAGAAATTCTGATGATACCGGCACAGTAATTACAGTTCCGGCTGCTTTTAATCAAATGCAAAAAGATGCAACCATGGCAGCTGCAGAAATGGCCGGACTTGGTCGTGTTGCTCTTATGCAAGAGCCAGTTTCTGCTGTTATGAGTGTCATGCGCCATCGCAAAGGTGATGGTATATTTATCGTTTACGATTTAGGCGGCGGAACGCTAGATATTGCAATTGCTGAAAGTATTTCAGGGCGTGTCAACCTCCATGCGCATGGAGGAATTGCAATGTGCGGTGGACGCGATTTTGATAAAGCATTGCTAGAACAAGTTGTAAAGCCATGGCTGCGCAATAAATTTGATCTACCGGAAGACTTAAGCGTAGATCCGAAATATCGCTCCCTTCTTAGAATGGCAACATGGGCAGCAGAGAAAGCAAAAATTGAATTATCTCAAAATGAAAATACAATCATTAGTGCTGGCGAAAACGAACTTGGTGTAAAAGATCAGGCTGGACAAGAAATTTATATCGATATTCCATATACTCGCACTGCTTTTAATGAGCTTATATCTGAAAAAGTTAATGCATCTATTATTGCCGTCCGTGAAACCTTAGAAAAAGCCGGTTTAAGCCCACATGACATTGAACGGATCGTTTTCGTAGGAGGCCCAACTCAATATAAACCCCTGCGTGACAGGGTAGCATTTGAATTGGGTATTGCTTCCTCTACGGATGTTAATCCAATGACTGCGGTCGCGGAAGGTGCTGCTGTGTTTGCAGAATCGATAGATTGGACATCTCAAAGCAAAGGAAGAAAGAATACACGCGGAAGTATCAGCGCCGATGGTCGTTTAAATATTGCCTTCAATTTTGTTGCACGTACACCGGACTCGAAGGCTAAAATTATTGTAAAAATGAGTGGCGAAGCTATACCAGGTGCCGAATTTCAATTTGATAGTCTTGATACTGGATGGTCATCTGGTCGCATAGCTCTCAAAGATGCTGCGTCCACCGATGTTACGCTATCTAAGCCAGGAGATAATACGTTCAAAATATTCGTATTTGACGCTGCAGGTGGCCCTTTAACTTTAGAAAATAGCAAAATTACTATAACGCGCACTGCTGCAACTATTGATGCTATTCCCGCATCTAGTTCGATAGGTATTGAGGTTTTGGACAAATTAGGTGGTCAACCAACTCTCGAATACCTTGTTAAAGAAGGCGAGCCGTTACCCAAAAAAGGTAAAATTAATTTTAAAGCTAGTGAGTCTCTACGTGCTGGCAGCACCGGATCAATTAATTTTAAAATTCGAGAAGGCGAGATTAAAGACCCTGTTACTGACAATAGATTTGTAGGTGTATTATCCGTCACAGGCGCAGATTTTGATGAGGGCACTATCCTTGCCGGTGCGGATTTAGTTTGCGAATATGAAGTATTGGATTCAGGAAACACCGTTTTGAAGGTTTCGATTCCTAGTATCGGCGGCACATTTCATAGTGCTAAAAATCTATACTCGCGGCAAGCCGGACAAATCGATTATACGACAGCTGCAAAGCAGATTAAAGCCGAAGCTACTAAAATGCGCGCGCGCTTAAATGAAGTATCAGAAAAAATAAGTGATCCGAAACTTGATAAAATATCTGAAAAATTAGATCAGGCATCCGGTGTCGAAAATTCAGAACATGATCCCGAAAAGGCCAAATCAGCCATGGATGATGTGCTGGACGCTAAGAAATTACTTTCACAAGTTCGCAAAGATTATTTGAAAGAAATGCGTCAAATGGATTTAGATAAATGCGCGCGAACATTTGAAGAATTAGTGCGCGAATATGCGCGTCCGTCTGAAGCAAGCACTTTTGAAAATCTGGTTCGTACCGCACAGCGTTCAATTGATCAAAAAAGCGCTGACTTTGAGACTCTTTTAAGTCAATTATGGTTTCAGTTCTTTACCATACTTAATCGGCAAGATTGGTACATCGTTCGGAGATTTAAATACTTATCTGAAAACGATCATCTTTTCATGGATAAGAGTCAGCATTCTGAACTGGTGCAGATTGGCAATGAAGCTATTCGCGCAGATGACATGGATAAATTAAGAATTATCCGGCAACATCTTGAATCTATAGCTTTGGATACAGGTTCTGATGATAATATTCTGGCCGCTACTAATATTGTCCGAGGTTAAAAATGGCTCTTGATGCATGGTTGCCTATAAATTATGAACTGCCTCAAAATGCAAAACTCAAAGCTGTTATGCTAGAAGGTGTTAACTGGCAAATATATAACACGCAAGATGGTGGCCGCGCCCTTTTAGCAACTAAAGAATTGGCAAATCGATGGATCGAAAGTGGACTGTTAAGTGAGGGTGTGATGCAACCTTCGAAATTCGGCAAAGAAAGTTATTATTCCCTAACGAGTGGCAAAGAACATAAACTTGCACCCATATCTGATTGTCGTGCGCCCAAAAACCCAGATGAAGCGCTTGCATTGGCGGGGGCGCTGCGTATTACACGAGATCATGACAAAGAGCATCCTTTAGGAGAGGCGATATATGTTGAAAAAATATCTCGCCTTTTGCCAACTTATTGTGATCCAATACCAGTGAGTGATGACATTGTATTAGGCACATGGTTGACCGGTGGTGTTCCGATATCAGTTAATGCCACTGCTCGTCTAAAAAAATTAATAGGCTGGCTCGATCCTGACAGCTTGCAAGAAATTAGAATTCGAGCTGGCATAATCCAAGGCAAAGATAAGGCCAAAGTTAAAAGGGCTGATGGTGTTTCAAAATCTGCCTTCTCATTGGCTGGCCGCCCCTATCTAGAAAACTTTCTAAATGAACATGTAATAGATATTATTGAGAATAAAGATAGGTATGCGGCTTTAGGTATAGATTTTCCCTCTGCTATCATTCTTCATGGGCCACCAGGCTGTGGCAAAACCTATGCCATCGAAAGATTGGTAGAATATTTAGAATGGCCTTACTATCATATAGAAGCTTCGAGCGTAGCCAGTCCTTATATCCATGAAACAAGCAAAAAAGTGGCCGCTGTCTTCGATCAAGCCATAGAAAATGCTCCATCCGTCATTGTCATTGATGAGATGGAAGCATTCTTAGCAGATAGAGAAGCTGGTGTAGGCCACCATCGCGTAGAGGAAGTAGCCGAATTTTTACGCCGCATTCCTGAAGCTATAAAAAATAATGTACTTATAGTCGCAATGACAAATCGTATCGAGATGATAGACCCCGCTATACTAAGACGTGGGCGGTTTGATCACGTAATTGAAGTTGGTATGGCCTCCGAAGCTGAAGTAACCGCTTTGCTCGAGAAATTAATTAATGATCTGCCGCAAGCGCCAGGAATTGAAATTTCCGTGCTAGCCAAACAATTAATCGGACGTCCGCTCTCTGATGTTGCATTCATTGTACGCGAAGGTGCGCGCTTAGCTGCCCGTGCTGGCAAAGATAAAATAGATCAAGAATGTCTCGTTAAGGCTTTAAATACTGCGCCTGCACGGTCAGGAACAATTTAACGGGGATTCATGGACGATACGCCAAAAGACAAGAAAGGATTCGCGGGGTTCGATTCTTTAGCATCAGATATTGATGTTGATATGCCAGAACCTATAGAACTGCCAAAAGTAGAAGCGCTGAAAGCAGAAACGCCGCCAAAATGGAAGTCCAGTACTAATACAGATTCTAAATCTTCCAAGAAAACAAAAGATAAATTTTATAAAAACATTCTAGAGAAAATGCCCAAGGTTAATTGGGGAGCGCTTATTATAATTGGTATTGTTGCCGTGGGCATATTAAGCGATACAAATAAAAAGAAGCCCTCAGCATCTCCAACGCCCTCTTACTCTGCGAAATCTTCTGCTGTTGACTCACAAATTTCTAATTATCACCCTCGTATTACTCCTTATATACACAGTGATATTTTTGAAAAATTTGTAGAAGAAATAAATTCCAAAAAGAAATTTACTAAAGCTAGTTATAAAAAATACGAAGCCGAGTCACGCAAAGGGAACATAGATGCACAGTTCATAGTTAGTGTTCTTTTAAAATACGGACTGGGAATTAAGAAGGAAGAAAAAACTGGCAATATTATAATGATAATTGCTGCTCAAAACGGACAGCCTGATGCCCTGCGAAATGTTGCATTGGAGTCGACTGGTGATGATCAATTAAACTATATGATGCGCGCTGCATTATTAGGAGACGACAAAGCCCAATATGAAGTAGGTGAATATTATTATAGTGGGCACCGAATAACTGCCGATAATAATAAAGCTTTATTTTGGTTTCAAAAAGCGGCTGAACAATACAATGCCGATGCTCAATTGGCTCTTAGTAGAATGTATTTTAAAGGTGCGGGCGTAGCCCAAGATAGAAAAAAAGCTATAAACTGGCTTTTAAAAGCTGCATTACAATATAATCCTACAGCATGCGCGGCTATAGCAGCCGATTTCGTAGATAAAAAAGATTATGGAACTGCCTATTATTATTGGTCTTCTTGTTCGGACATGAAAAATGAACAAGCAAAAAGTTTGGCTGCAGACATTGAACCTAATTTAAAATTTAGTGATTACATCACCGCTGCGCAGCTCGGATTAAGACCAGCCATGCTTAAACTAGCAAAGGACTATCATGAAGGCCTAATTGTACTAAAAAACAATATAGAGGCCCAAAAATGGTTGCGCATGCATGGCTATGCCGATGATCAAAGCATAGCTGCTATGCAAAAAGAAATTCTAGCTGAAATGACGCCAGAAGAAATAACGCAAGCGAATGATAAAGGGGATGCATGGGTGCAAAGCATGGTAAGTGAAGTTCTTGCCGCTGCAGAGGAGAAAAAGCAAGCTATTGCAGCCGCCAAAAATCCTACACCTTATCTAGACGAGAGTCAGCCATCTATAGGCTCAGCTCCCACATTGACCTTAAAAGAATTACGCTGGTGTATATATCAGGGAAAGCGATTGGATTACATAAACCACCAAGTTCCTAAAGATGAAAAAGATACTGATGCGTTCGCTAAAGCTAATGTTCAATATATAACGCAAGAAGTGGTTAATAAGAATGATGCATTGATTGCATATGTCAGACAGCGCTGTCCAGCCGGGCGAAATTATTATGAAAAAGATATGGACATAATTAATTCTGAAATGAAAGACCCGATTTATCGCAACCAGATTGCTTTAGAAAGCCAGAAGATTATGCTCGGTTGGGATCAACATTTCTGGTTTAGGGATTAGAAGGTTCAAAATGACTAAACATAATATTGCTACAGCTGAAGATTCTGATAGCGGGAAAAATACATTGAAATTAACGATTATAGAGCAAAATTCTTTTGCTATAATTGGTGCAACAACACGTGACGATCGTAAACGCATTGTTGATCTTGCGGAAGAAATGAGTTTTACCCGCGATCCTGAATTATGCAGCAAGGCGCGCTCTGATCTTACTAATCCCCGCAATCGTTTAACCGCAGAAATAAGTTGGCTTCCTGGTGTATCACCAAAACGCACGACCGAACTGCTTAATGCACTGAAAAGTAAGCCTAAATCACTTCATGAACGAAAAGACAGTATATCTCCAATCGCATTAGCAAATTTATTAACTTCCGCACTGGAGCTTATTGATGAACAACTAGAAACGTCAGAATGGGTTACATGGATTATAGATATTGCCGATTCAGTAGAGAAGATCGAACCTGAAGCGTTAATGCGGCATATTAATGAGGATAGAGTAATCGCAGGCTTTCCCGAAATTAAAGATATCGATTTAATTCAAAGCGAGCTTCATGAGCGTATACGGGCGTATAAAAATGGGATCAAGCAAGCTCTCGATAGGCTACCTCCTTCAAAACTTCTTGAAGTAGTTACGCGCGCGGTTGAGACGGCAACAGATTTTGGCAAGAAACATGCTCCAACTCTTATCGATGAGATTGTCGATACTTACGAAATTCACACGCAGAGCTTCTTAAGAACGGAAGCCGATAAAGTAATTAAGGCTGTAGATGCGGCTGAAGCAATGATTCCAAGAGGCAGAGATAAAATAAAAGATAGCATAGGAAAAATAGATCAGCTAGTTCGGCATTGGGATAAATTTGCGCAACCCATTCAATTGAGCATGAAAAGCAGAGGGCTGCGACACGATATGAGCAGAGAGGTCGCAATTAAAATTCGGGATTTATCAATCCTATTAGCCAATGAACATAATTTGTTCGATTTAGCGGCTGAACTAACAAATATTGTAAAAGATGTATTCGCTGAATTGCCAGACTTTGCAGAATTGATGGAAAAAGATGTCGAGTCTTTGCAAGACTTAACTGAGCAACAGAAATTAAATGAAGCTATTGCACCGATAATATCTTTATGTGTGGCAACCACTGAATCTAATGAACGCGATCCAAAACTTGCTGATTCAAATGGTCAAAAGCTTTTGAGAGAAGCCCAAGTAATCCTTGTTGAAATGCGCAAGAATGGACTCTCTGAAGAACAAATTATAGCAGCAAAGAACTATCTAGCTGTCGCCTTAATGCAGTGTGCAATTGCTTTTGGAAATGCTACAGATAAGTGGGCGCCATGCCTAAAACTTTTAGAATCCGCAAAATCTTTTGCCTCTAATCCAGCAGCTATAGAGCGTATTAATGAAAACCTTGAGACTGTTAGAAAAAATGAACGCGTGTTTGGCGGTCTAGAGCCAGTTAAAAGTGCTCCTTCACTTAGCACTGTGAATGGATTCGGTTTTACATTATATGGCTCCACAGATTTAGACCCAGAAAGTGGTTCACATATGGCTACATATTATTTCGTCGCCCTGGCCATACCTATTTTCCCCATTGCGCGCTATCGCGTTATTCAAAGCAGTAATGGTTATAGATTCCTTGGAAAAGGGCCGCTTAGAAAAGCAGATAAGTGGCACCTGGCCATATCTATTTTTATCATATTATGGATAATTGCTGCCAATCAGTAAGCTTTACAGACGTCTAATTGTAATCTTAAAGCCCCATAATCTGTCAACGCGACAGGAAAAGCTGCATCTTTAGAGGATGCCTTTATTTCTTTCGCAAGTTTACGTTGAAACTCTTTGCTATATTCCTTTATCGGCGGACAAACGCACCCAGGACTAGAATTTGCCCCGGTGCAGGCGTTCAATAAGCTCATCGCGAGTGCGAGGAGCATTATTCGCAGCACGTAATTGCGCATCTTTGATCTCCACTATTTTTTTGAATTCGTCCAGCCGTTCGGCATTGCGTCCGGCTTGGCGCGCGCCGAACAGTACGGCGGCGACTGATAGTGCAGCCGCGCCGAAACCGATAAGGCGTAAAATATTGCCGGTAAGCCAGGATTTCAGGATTGACCACATTACCGAAGGCCTTTCCTACGGTCGTCAATGCGCGCCCAAACCATTGTGCCAATCCCGACAAGAGTGCAGCCCAGCAAAAGCCATTTCCCAACTTCAAGATATGGCGCAACGCTCAATAATGCGTCGCGCGCGTAATTGACGTTGTCTTGCAAAGCGCCCAACACCACGGTGCCAACCGTGGCCCCTGTTGCCAGCCGTCCGGCCTTAACGGTGCGCGATTTGGTTAAGGCTTGCTCCGGCGGCTCCACGCCTGCCAAAACCAAACCCTTGATCATCTGCGCGTCTGTATATGGCTGCTGACCATTTTCTTGAAAAATAATGGCCTCCACCAACGGGCGCAGATTGCTGTATGCATGCATATCCAGCCGCTGGTCGGGATGAAAATGGGTGTTGTTCGCCACCGCTTGGACATAAGCCTCGGTGTTGTTTTCCTTTGGCGGTGCCCAGCGTTCAATAATTTGCCGAATGGAACGCAGCTTTTTCTTGTCCTGATAATTAATCAAAGTGCGCGCGATTGCCCGAATGC
>CAYRVJ010000052.1:0-9106 GCA_964427785.1 uncultured Alphaproteobacteria bacterium
GCCGCCCCTGCGCCGGAGCAAACCAATTTCACCTTTTCAATTTTCTTGTTCACAAACCGCAAGCCATTGACGATAGCGGCGCCAACGATGATGGATGTGCCGTGTTGATCGTCGTGGAATACCGGGATTTTCATCCGCTCGCGCAGCTTGCGCTCGATCTCGAAACATTCCGGCGCTTTAATGTCTTCTAGATTGATGCCGCCAAAGGTCGGCTCTAAGGCCGCAACGATCTCGACGAATTTGTCGGGATCTTTTTGCGCGACTTCAAGATCGAACACATCAATCCCGGCGAATTTTTTAAACAGCGCCGCCTTGCCTTCCATAACAGGCTTGGCCGCAAGCGGGCCAATTGCGCCAAGGCCTAAAACCGCTGTGCCATTGGTAATAACTGCAACCAAATTGCCCCGACTGGTCAACTCTGCCGCTTGACTTGGATCGTCCTTGATCGCCTCGCAGGCGGCGGCGACGCCAGGACTGTAAGCCAGCGCCAAATCGCGTTGGGTTTCCAAAGGCTTTGTAATCTGAATGCCCACTTTGCCCGCCTTGGGATAACGGTGATATTCCAAAGCCGCCTGGCGGAAATCGTCTTTCATGGGATGCCTGTTATGGATGGGGATAATAAAGGTTAATATAATGGCTTATGGGCGGTAAAAGCGCAATCCCGCTAAAGTGCGGCGCAATAAAGCCGGCACACAGGTTGCAATATTGTTTCATGCCGGTTGCCTCCTCCCCCTTTTCTTGCTACATAAAGCCTGGCCGCGGTCATGGCGGAATTGGTAGACGCGCAGCGTTGAGGTCGCTGTGGGGAGACCCGTGGAGGTTCGAGTCCTCTTGACCGCACCAATTTTATCATCCGGCAACGTCCGGCAATGTCCGAGGACATGGGGATAAAGCTGGTAGAATAAGGGTTATATCGCATTTTTATTGTCCGGCATCATCCGACAATATCCGTTTACATCCGGCAAATTTGGGGGCATAAGTGGGGGCATAAAAGCCATGCCTCTAAACGACACCAAATGCAAGAACGCCAAGCCCAAGGATAAGACATACCGCTTATTCGATGGTCACGGGCTTTATCTCGAAGTCTCGCCCAAGGGCGGCCGGTATTGGCGCATGAAATACCGCCACCTGGGGAAAGAAAACCGGCTGGCGCATGGCGTTTATCCTGAAATGACGCTTTCCGAAGCGCGGGAATTAACTATGAACGCTCGTAAGATGCTGGCGCGCGGCGTTGATCCGGCTATCGCAAAGAAAGAGCATAAAGCCGCCTTGCATTATCAATCCGCCAATAATTTTCAGGCAATAGCTTTGGAATGGGTTGAGAAACAGGCAGCGGTTTGGAAGCCAAGTAATTACCTTAAAGTCACGCGTCGGTTGAAAAACGATGTGTTCCCGCAGCTTGGCGCCCTGCCCGTCGATGCGATAACCCCGCCGATCCTTTTGCGCATGGCACAGGTGGTAGAGGCGCGCGGCGCGCATGAAATGGCCCGTAGCGTACTTCAATACTGCGGCCAGGTGTTTCGCTATGCCATTGCCACCAGCCGCGCTACAAGCGATCCCACGCGCGATTTACGGGGGGCTTTGAAGCCTTATAAGAAGGGGCGTATCCCCGCCCTAACATTCCGCGAATTACCGAAATTCTTGCAGGATTTGGAAAACAGTGGCATGTTTGAAATAACCTATCTCGCTACAAAGTTGATGATGCTGACTTTTGTTCGCACCAGCGAATTAATCGGTGCCAAAAAAGGTGAGATAGATTTCAAAAACAAAATGTGGGAAATCCCCGCCGAGCGGATGAAAATGGAGCGGCCGCATATGGTGCCGCTATCGCGCCAGGCTTTGGCGATTCTAAAACGTCTTTTTGAGTATAATCCAGCCTCGGAATATTTGTTCCCATCGCCGCAGGGCTGGCGAAAGCATATCAGCAACAACACGGTTTTATTCGCAATTTACGATATGGGCTATAAAGGCCGCATGACCGGCCACGGTTTCCGCGCGCTGGCTATGAGTACTATAAAAGAGGAATTGGGATACCGGCACGAGGTTATTGATCGGCAGTTGGCGCATATCGAGCCAAATAAAATTAAAGCCGCCTATGATCGCGCCGAGTTCTTAGAAGAACGCAAAAAAATGATGCAAGATTGGGCAAATTTAATCGACAAATGTTCTAAGCCTGCGAAGCGCAAGACGGGCGAGAATTGAGAAATTTTTCGAGGCTCGAAAGTCGAAAACCCGATGCGCGTTTGCCTATTTTAAGCGGTGGGTCGATCTTGCCCGCTTTAACATAATCGTAAAGCGTCGATGGGCTGATTCCCAAATAACTTGCGGCTTCCTTAGGGCGGAATATTTTGTTCTCGGTCATTGGTTTTGCTCCCTTAGTGGTTCATTGCTTTTTTTGATAATTTCCGAGGCTTTTCTGCATGATATTGCAAAGGCATAAAGTCTTGGATTCTGAATTTGACCGCCAAGAGCATCTAGAACTTCCGCAGCGCCCAAGAGTTGGACGCACAAAAGCGTTGTTTCAGCTTGTTTAACTTGTTCTGCAAGTTGGATCGTCGCCACTTTCAATCTCCATTATGGGTTAGCTCTTTTTTCGACCGAGTAACGATAATCGCCTTCAACAACCACTCGCTCATTCTGACATGGGCATGGGACGCGGTATTTTTCTTCTACGGCTTTCCAGAATTTTCTTGCCACCCCTCGTTCGTGGTTATCTTCCATAAAATCCTCCGCACCAAAGGCTTTAAGGCATTTCTTGATTTCGGCATCATTCAATACCATACGCCCCATTTTTGAGAAGCTAATCAGCCATTCCCAATGCGCTGGTTGGTGTTCATCGGAAACATAAACCACGGACGATAACGCGCACATATCGCCTAATTGCCATGCCGTATAATCCTTTTCGATAGCAATAAGTGTCCAAAAGCCGGAAGGTTTCAATCTCTCCGCTGGGGGATTACAGTTCATCATCCCCTCGTATCCGACAGCGAATTCGGCGCTCATGCTTGACCTTTCGTTGGAGATTGCAGTGCCATTTCCTGATTAAAGTTTTCCAGTTCAATATGGATTAATTGCATTCGATCCAAATCTCTGGCGCTGGGTTCGTTTCCAGGTTCTAATACACAAAGAATGCTTGCGTAGAGGTGCGCCGCACCAGCATAGAATGCCATGCGCGTTTCTTTTGATTGAATCTCTCCTGCGCTGGGTGGCAAGACCATGCTTTTGTAACCGAGCCATCCGCCTTCGATGATTTTTCCATTGTCGGCAAGATCTTCTGTTAATTTTCGTGCGACTTTTTCTAATTTTTTGATCATTCTTCAATCTCCATTATTGCCTTGCCGATTTGGTACGCGATTTGCGGTAAGATGGCGTTGCCGCAACCTCTAATTCTGTGTAATCCTTTGGGTATCCCATTTTCCACTCCCAGTGGCGGGGGTTCGGATACATGCCATGGGGAACCAAACCCCGTAACGGCAGGCTTGGTTTGCACCTGTCTTTGTTCTTGAATCCGTACCTTTTTCTGTTTGAATCTTGCGCCGTTGGAGTGGGCGACAAACCATAATCGTTCCCTAATGTGGGGCGCACCAACAGCCGAAGCTGGAAGTATAAACGGCCATACTGTGTAGTTTTTAGATTCCATTTGTGCGGCAACTTCATCAAATCCGTTGTGAATATGTTCATCAGAGTTTTCACAAACAATCCATCTCGGCCGGATAATGCATATTTTTTCAAACAATTCTGGCCAGAGATAGGAAGAATGGCTTTTGCCTGATCGTTTGCCGATAGAGCTAAACGGCTGGCATGGGTATCCCCCGGTAAGGATGTCAACATGTCCACTAAATCTAGCTGCATCAAAAGTCCTTATGTCGCCGTGGATTGGCACGAGTGGAAAGTTTTTTTTAGAACCGCTTGGCAATAAGGTTCGATTTCAACGAACTGTATGGTTGTAAAGCCTGCCCAGCCCAAGCCGAGAGCAAAGCCGCCAATTCCGCTGAAAAGATCAAGGTGATTCATGCAGCCACCCCTGTTACTTGTTTTTTCCCTACTAACATTTTTCACCGTTTTCTTTATTTATTTGATATTTTTAGCAATATATCCGCGTGACATGGCCCATACAATGGACACCAGCACGCTAGGTTCTTGCCGCGCAGCTTTTTCACCGCTTCTTCGGCAAGCCTTTGGCCCTCGATGCTTAGGCAAATGAATGCCTCGAATTGATGCACCTCGGTTTCCCGGTTGCCGAGCGGATCATCGTAAGGGTTTCCCCATTTTGTTGGTCTCCCAACATAAATGGTATTCGGCGGCATCCGCCAGCCTCTTGTTCTTTTACGCTGGATTCGGACTGGGATCATTCCAACCCCTCCTTAACAGCATTGTACTGCCCTATGCCGATGCTATAGCTTATGTCGTTGCGGCGATGTGCGGCTTGCCAGCGGCGAATATCGTCTGCCGTTGCCTTAGGAACATTCATGCCGATGATTGTCACCAAATTCCAGTTATAGACGCTATATGCAGCGCCGCCTTTTTCGCCGCAGTCAAGAACCATACATTCGTAAGACGAGGAAAAACCCTCTGGCATAATTCTGATTCGCAATGACTTGGTGATTTGTTTAATATCGTGCATCATTTCCAAATCATTCATAGAAGCCGTCCGATCAAAAACCACTTCTCGAATCCCCGCATCGCTTAGATACGCCAAGCGTTCATGGATTTGATTCATCGTCAAATAAGCCGGGCAAGGCTCATACACGATAGGCGGGATTCCGGTCAGATCGCGGATAAGGCGAAGGGCTTGGGCTTCATCATCACGCCAATTATCGAAAGATGAATATGGAAATGGAACAAAAACATCACCTTCGTTGCTCCCATGCTTCTTGCAAAAATCGACCAATCTTTTATACGCCGGCCCGTATTGTGGATCAGCCAGAACCCTGGTCACTTCGCCGTTGTCTTGCGTAAATTCGCAATAGCCGCGACCGCCAGAGAATTGCACCATAGTGCGAACGCCTTTCATTTGTTCAGGCGAGCCGAGCCGCGCCATGCGTTTTTCAACGGCATGTACCGGGCCTTCTTCCATATCCTCTTTATCTGCGCCAAAAGGGTATTCCGGCGATGGCTGCATAGGGCATAGGCTGATATAAGCGATTAGGTTTTTAGGATTGAATTTGGTCATTGCATCACCTCCTTGTCATCGATGCCCTTGATAATGTATTTTTCAACTTTGCTGCGCAGCCCCGCCAAAAGGGCTATTTCTGTGCGGCATATTCCGCCGGCGGCGGCGCAAACCACTTCATAGGCTTCGATCAGATTCAAACCCTCGTCGTGGAAAACGGCGCAAACCTTGTCAAAGGCGCGCACGGCTTTTTCTCTGTCAAGCAGCTGGGGCGTTTCATTTGTCATGATTTAGGCCCAACCAGGATGGACGGCGGAACAGCGATAGGAGAATCTACGGGCCGCCAAAGATGCAAGCAGTGGGGATGACAATTGATATATTCCGCCCGTGCCGGGTGAAATTGCATAACCCAATCGTCTTCCCCCCAGAATAAATCCTTTATCTGGCACATTTCCCCCCAAAATGGCGGCCGGTGGTCAATGGACGCGGAAACATGCTCCCACCCCATTCCATCGCTGGCGACAACAAAGGCTGTCTGTTTGGTTTTCAGCGGAATGCTGAAAGCGCCGTTGTTGCCAAAAAATTCATCGCTGGCAAGTCGGCCTGTTTTTATTCTGTATTTTTCAGGAACTTTGAAAGCCATTACACATCACCCTTGGCTTTGGCGGCTACGGCTTTTGCTTTTTCTTCAAGCGCCATAAGCATTTCTTGCTCGATCCTTGCTGGCGAGCCATCCGCGCCGATCGGTTTAATTCGGAATGCGGGATAGGCACTCACATAACGATCAAGTAAATCCAACAACTGCGGCGCGGCGGCGATTAGGTGGGCGTGATCGATGTCATAGACCTCGGCTATTACATCGTCTGTGCTGGAATTAGCTGATTCTAAAACACGGACATAGTCTTCGCCTTCGTGTACGATCCAATCTGGTGTGTGTTTTGTTGTTTGCATCACGCCGCTTCCTTTCTTGCCGCGTCGATGGCATTGTTTAGCCGCGCCATAAAATCCGCCGATCCACCCAAGTCCGGGTGGTTTTCGCGCGCCATACGGCGGTAATTGGTTTCGGCTTCGATCAAGGTTTTCGCGTTTAAAACTTCTTGCCAAGTTTCCGCGCGTGGGGCTGGCAGGGCTTGAAATCCTGTAAAGGCCGCCTCCATCATATCGCCGGTTCCCCAGCGCGAAATCCCGCGCAAAGCCTCTATGGTCTTGCAAATGCCGTTGATATTGCCTTCAAGGCTGGAATATTTGTCATTCGCAAAGCAAAATTGCTTACCCTTGTAGTTGAAATAAACGGCGATGCCGACATCGGCCGGACTGTTTCTGTTGGCCATGGGCAGCCCGTCTCTGCGTAACGGCACATTGCTGGAAATAATCACATCCTTTCCGTTCAGGCGGCGGATTTCTTCGATAACCTTTTGCACCGCGCGGGAAAATGAAATGCCAAAAGGGGAATTAATCCGCCTATCAACGGGCGTGCGCGGTCGGTGATTGGGCCAGTGAAGCGGATAGGATTCAGTCATTTTTTATTTTTCCTTAGCCTCTAGAATGAAGGGGGGGGGTATCTTTGCCAAGCGGCTTGGTTTTTATGTTGTGCCGTTGGCGCAGGATTTTTTTCGCAGCGCGAAAGGTGTATTTGCTGTTAACCGCGCATCTGCCGGTGAGAAGAAAAATTTCCGCCGCTTTTTCGCCGGTTTTTCCGCTTATACTGGTCATGCCGGCACCTCTTGATTAAGCGGCGGGGCTGCGTCCAACAATTCCAAAAGCTTGTCGGCCTGGCGCACCAAAAATTCCTTTTTCGCGCAATCTTTAATATCCTGTGCTTGTGCCCCAGATAATTTGTCGAAATCCGCGAATTCCGCCGCTACCCTTTCCTGTTCCGCGCCGGCGGCATAACGGATCACATGCTTTATCGTGTAATCGTGGCGGATGGAGATTATGGCGTAATTCAGGCTTTCGGCGGCGTAATATTCCGCCCAGGCCAGCGATAATTTCTTTTGGAAAAAAGGCTTGTCATGGTCTTTATTCCGACCGCGCCATTGGTTGTCGGCGATTGTTTGTTTAAGTTGGGCTTCGCGCGAGGCGTGGCGTCCGTCCGAAAAAGCGGCGTCGTACATTATGTCCGTTATCGTTCCGCCCCGCGATAGTATTTCATACAAATCCCGCACCGTTCCTGCGGTTATTGAAAGAAATGGTGTGGCGATGTGTCGGAGAATTTCTCTTTCGATAAAAAGGGAAAGGAATTTTTCGCCCACAAACAAAAAATTCCTTTCTTGCGGCAAAATGCCGACAAACTTGCTGTGGTAAGCGGACAGCCTTTTCGGGCAAAAATTGTCAAGAATGGCGTCGCGCAAAGCATAGGTATATTTGGATTGGTTATTAACGAACTTCATTTTGATCCTTACGAAAAAAAAGACGGCGGGGCCAGTTTACCGCTTGAACAGGGAGGTTCATGTTTCAAAAAACATGATATTTGCGACCCCGCCGCCATTGACCTTGGGCTTCCGACCGCAAGGCAATTCCTTAGGCCAGTTCCGGCGCGCGCCATAACAGCGCCGCTTTTAACCGGCTGTTGACATTCAATTTCTTGTAAAGCTTCTTTACGTGCGCCGATGCCGTTTCGCGCCGTATCCGCAAGCTGTCGGCGATTTCCCGGTCGGTCAGGCCCATGGCGATCAGACGCCAAATTTGCGTTTGCCGCCGGCTAAGCGGCCTTGTTTCGGCTGCTGTCATTTCGACACCGCCGTGATGGCCCCGCCCCTGGCGATGCGGTCAAAATGAGGAACAGGCATAAGGCGGCGCATGACCGCCCGGCGGCGCAAATATCCGCCCAGGCGGAAAAACACGATCAGTTTCAGCAAGATTTTTTCAGTCATGGAATCACCCTTAACGGTTTGGGTTGCGATAAAAAATCCTTATTGGCCCGAAGCGCGCAGCATCTGCACGCCGCTGGGTATCGACGGCGAAGGGGATGACAGTTTTTTTTCAAATTCGGCGGCGTGGTTGCACATGATTTTCAAAAATCCGATGTTGCCGGGATTCAGATCTTCCTGAATCCGGGGGTTGTGATCCAAATAGCCGCTGACGGCCTGGACCAGCTCTTGATATTTTTGGTTGGGATTGATATTCATAATGGCCTCCTTTTCTTATACGCCATATTACGCTTAAAACGTAAATTGTCAATAAAAATATACGCAAATAACGTAATTTTTATTTTTTCATTCAATCAATTTTTCGTGATGTCTGCTGGAGTATGTTTAAAAGAGGAAAAAACCTCTTATAGTGGCCCTTTGGAGGGGGCGATGGGTTTTTTCGTTTGTTTATTTATTGGCGCGTTGATCGGCTATTTGTACCGCTATGCCAAAGAACCGGATACGGGTGTTGCGGCGCCGGAGAGGGAAAAAGGGGTGCTGTTCGACCCCGGCGAAATGATTTTCGATGGTTTCCGCGACGATTGGCGGATCGTTTACCTTGACGCCAAGGGCGACGCCAGCGAAAGAGACATCACTCCCAAAAAGCTTTATCAGCAAGAGGATATGGATTTATATATCTGGGCGTTTTGCCACAAGCGCGACGCTCATCGCTGGTTCCGGGCCGACCGCATGGATAGCCTAGTTTTTTTGGGAACCGGGGAAGTTATAGAAAATCCGCATGATTATATTTTCGGCCTGGCACAAGGCGCGCAGGGCGGCAATGTTATGGCAACCATGCCGACAATGAAAGAGGCGGCTTAAACGATGGAAATGTATTTTTTGATTTCAGCCTGGGTGGCATGTGTTATTGCCGCGGCCATTTTGGTGAACCGAAAAAACCACAGCTTTGGATGGCTCCTGGCGGTTTTAGTTTTGGGGCCGATGTGGCTTATACCGCTGCTGTGCTTAGGTAAGAGGCCGCCAAGGGAAAAGATTGCCGATCAAGAAACCCCGCCCGCCGGGCCGGTTGGGAAGTGGAAAACGCGGTTTCGGTAAAAGTGCGGTGGGAGTTAAGAAAAAAGTA
>CAYRVJ010000053.1:0-9030 GCA_964427785.1 uncultured Alphaproteobacteria bacterium
CTTTTGGCCTAAGCCTCGGAAGAATCGGTGTTTTTACTTTTGCGCTTTTGGAAAACTCCGCCCAGCCGGGTATTTTTTGCAGGGGCATGGGCGGTAATTTTTTCCAATTATCGCAACTAGGCTTTCATCGCGGCTTCTTCCGAAGCGGTTTCGGTATTGGCTGCTGGCGGCGCTTGTTCCAGGCTGATGTCCAGCTGGTGCCAAGAATCGCGCAGGTTCTTCAGCCAGGAAATGGCGTCGGCTGCGGTTTGCTTGTCATTGTAAAAATTGATGCGCGGCAAACGGGATAGGATGAAAGCATAAAGAGCTCCCAAGTTTTGCGCAATTTCGCCGCCTTGATCATGGTCCAAAGACAAATACAGCTCGGAAACCATTTCGGTGGCGCATTCTACGGCTTTCCAGCGGCCTTCGATGTCGCCATTGTCGATCATTTCCATGGCCGATTCCAGGCTGCTGATCGCGGCGTCATAGGTGATGACGATAAGCCGGGTTGGGGAAGCGGACAATACGACTGCTTCGGCCTCGGCGTTGCTTAGTTTAAAAATATTCATAATCATTCTCCGTAGGTTGAAAACCCTTGAATTACTGTTGGAACAGACGCAACAAGTTCTGCGGCAACTGGTTGGCTTGGGCGATCATGGCGACGCCGGCTTGTTGCAGAATCTGCTTGTTGGTGAAGTTGGCCATTTCCGCGGCGACGTCGAGATCAAGATAGGCAGATCTTGCCGCTTCCATGTTCTCGATGACGATAGCGACGTTGGCTGCGGTCGATTCCATCCGGCTTTGGCCTGCGCCGACTTCGGAACGGAACGTCAACAGCAAGTCGATGGCGATGCTGGCGGCTGCATAAGCGGCGTCCGCGCGGGCTTGCGTATTGATGGTAGCGAGGTTCAATCCCAAAGCCCGGGTATTGATGCCGCGCAGGTCGAGGCTGATTTCGTTGTCGGTTGGGTTGGCTGCGATGCCGACCTTGAAGCTGAAAGTGCTCGAGCTTGGGTTGCCGACGGTATAAGCGCCGGTCATGCTGCTCGAAGAAGCGGCGGTGATGAACGCGCCTTGCGCCAAGGACAAGCTGACATACGCATTGTCGCCCGATGTGGTGGTGGACAAGCGGACTGCCGCGCCGGAAATCAAAGTACCGGTGCTGCTGTTGATCAAGCCGCTGCCCAAGCTTCCGGTCATAACCTTGGAGTTCGCGCCGGAACCGTGCGTTGCGGAGATGCTGAAACCGGTGTTGGTCGCGCCGGCCAAGCTGAAGTTTACGGTCGCGCCGGCATTGGTGTTCAAGCCGCCGAAAGCGATATCATAAATGTTGGAACTGTTGGCAGCGCCGAAATAGCCGGTCGAAGCGCCGGTGCCGACGGCATTGCTCATGTTCGCGTTGACAAGGCTGCTGCCGTTGAATGTCGTGCCGGCCGATACGCGGTCGATTTCGTCCAAAAGCTGTTGGTATTCGGTGTCGAGCATGTTGCGCTCGGTGTTTGACAATTGCGAAGATCCTGCTTGCGAGGCGAGCGACTTCAAGCGAACCAGCATGTCATACACGCGGGCTTGGGCGCCTTCGGCGACTTGCAGCAAAGAAATGGCTTGGGTGCTGTTGACTTGGATCTGCCTTAACGAGGCGACGTCGGCTTTGATGCGCGAGCCGATCGCCATCGAGGCGGCGTCGTCCTTGGCGGATACTACGCGCTGACCCGAAGAAAGCTTGGACAGCGATTTGGTCATATCCATGTCAGCTTGCATCAAATTGCGGTGCGCAATGCTCGCTGTTTGGTTTGTAATCACATTGAGTGCCATCTTAAAATCTCCTTTTACCTAAATAGAATCAAAAACTGTTTTGCGGGCTTACCTGGCCTCTTAGCTGGCAGGATATGCTGTGAATGGATTAAGCAAATCCCGGGCCAAGTTTTTGGCACAAGGTAAATGCTTGTTTTTTCACGCTTAAATCGAAACTTTGGGATGATGGGTAGAGGAGGCGCAGGTTTAAACAAGTCGCGATGGGAATTTTGTGCCTAGCGCACGCAAAAAAAACGCGCATGCGCCAGCGCGCGCTTTATGCGGAGCATTGCAAAATATTCTTTAAAGGAAAATCGTAAAAGGCTTACGCGCTGACCGAAAGCGACTGTTTGCCTAAATCGGCTGCCGGCGAAATGGCGTTGCCCGATTTGCTTTTACCATAAGGGGAAGGTGGCGGCGATTGCGCCGGAGCAGGGGATGCGGCAAGGCCGGTTTCCGTGGCGTTTAAGCTGCTTGCGGCGGTCGCGGCCGCGCTTTGCCGCGCCTCATGGCTGGCTTGCGCCAATTCGCTTTCGCTTTTCATCGCAAGCTCTTTCCAGGCCTCGCGCAGAGGCTCCAGCAATTTGATCACGTCCAGCGCCGGTTGCGGATTGTTGCGAAAATCGACTTCGGGAAGTTTGGTCATCATAAAGCCGAATAATTGATCGAGGTTTTGCGCGATGACTCCGCCGCCGTCGACGTCCAGCGTGGCCCACAGATGGCCGATTATTTCACAAGCTTTGTTATTGGCTTTCCAGCGCTTTTCGATGTCATTTTCTTCGATGGCTTTGATGGCGTCGCGCAGCGCGGCGATGGCATGGTCATATAACATCCAGACCAGTTTCGCAGGGGATGCGGTCATGATTTGCTGTTGCGCATACAGCTTGTGGGCTTTATTTTGTACCAACTTTATCTCCTTATAGTCAGACTACTTGCCTAACCGCCCTTAAGAATTTTTGTTTTGGGCCTCGACCGTTTGGGTAAGGCTGTCGAGTATGCTTTTTGCGCGGGACATTGCCTGTTCCATGCGGTAAAACTTTTCCAGCTGCTGCTGGCGGAAGGTTTCCAGCCTTTCCAGCTTAAGATCAATGTCATCCTGCTTGGTCTCGTTGATCTTTTTTAGCGTGTCGATTTCAAGATCCACGGCGCCGGTGTCCAAAGTCAGCAAATCGTCCAACTCGCTGAACATTTTTGCGGCGAATCCCATGGTGTAGCTGGACGTCACCGAACCGGCGGACGCGCCGCCGTTATAGAATAAAATCATGCCTGCGCCCGGGCCGGTCAGGATTTTCAGGGTGTTGCCGTTCAGCACTTCGACCGCCGAAGAATCGCCGCCGATGCTGGCGCTGGTAAAGGTCGTTCCGTCATGGACAAAGTCGACCGTGACGCCGGATGATGTATACTCCTGTGATCCGCTAAAGCTAGTGATAGTAAAGCGGGAATCGTTGGTGCTGCCGTTAAAGGTGAACATCCGGCGCACGTCTTCGGCGTTGTTCAAAAGCTTTTCATCGAGCTTAGCTTCGTCGATCTTTAGCGTGTTGTAATCCAAGGGATCGGAAACTTCGTTGTTGCTGACGAATTTGATGCCGATGGCGGCAAGCTGCGTGAAGTCGCTGCTGACGCCGGAAGCGCCGCTTGCGAAAATATTGCCGATCCTAGCCTTGACGTCGGCCAAGACTTGCGATCCGAACAGCAATCCGGTTTCTTCGGTGGGCTGGCCTGTGACGGGATCGACTGCGGTTTGCTCGTTGGTAAACCGCACCATTTCGTTATAAGCTTCGACAAAGGCCGCGATCTGGGTTTTGACCTCGGTCAAGTTCTTTTCGACGTCGATTTTGATCGTCGTGCCGCCTTCGGATGCGAAAAGGTTCAGCGTTACGCCTGGGATTAGGTCGCTGACGGTGTTGCTGGTGCGCTCCAGGATTTTGGGATCGGTGAAGGCAAAGGTGCTGACAAATGTTTCGCCGTCGTCGTCAAGAAGGGTAATGTTGTCGCCAGAGCCGCTTTCGATCACAAGGCGGAACCCGCCATTGCCGCCTTCGACTGCTTCGAGGCTTGCGGTGATATTCGAGCCCGCTCCCAAAGCTTGATCGTTGATTTCTTGGACCAACTCGTTGATGGTCATGCCGGTCGTGTAGCTGACGGCGACTCCAATGACTCCGTCGCTGATCAAAAAGCCACCATCCGTAATCAGGCCGGGCGCCAAAGTTGCCAAGGTCGCGCCGGGATTGTAAATAATATCCGATTGCTTGCGAGTCTGGTCACGCAGCCCGTCTGCGGTAAACAGCGCGGTTTGCGCTGCCTGCAATACGTTGCTTGGGACCGATGCGGCGTTGGTAACGCCCAAGTCTTCCAGAACGTTAGACAAAGTGGCATCAAAGGTGATGTCCACGCCGGTTTCGTCATTGGTGATAACAAGATAATGCTCGGTTGGGCTGGCGCTGACGATGCTGGCGGTTACGCCGGCTCCGGCATTGTTGATTCTGTCGCGCACGTCGCCCAGCGTGTTGCTGGCTTCGACGCTGATGACGACATCGTTGATTTCGATGTCGCCGCCGGCAAAAGCGCCGTTCAGGGTGTTTAGGGCAGTCGAAGACGAACTGAAAGCCCCGCTGCTGACCTTGTGCGCCTTGGCGGTGCGCAGAATTTCTATGGTGTGGCTGCCGACATCGGCGGCATTGGTGACGGAAACGCCCAAAAGCGCGCCGGCCGAGGATGCCGTCGTCTTATTCGGATTATAAAGCAGCGAGTTGCCGCGGCTGCTGGAAGCGAATGTTTCCTTGGCCAGGAATATATTGCTGCTTTTATCGGCGCTGATGACGCCGCGCAGCTTGTTCAAGCTTTCGCGCAGCGCGGTCATGCGGGATGTAAGATCGGTATAGGCCTGTACTTTGCCGTTGTTTTTTTCGATATCGAGTTCCAGGCGGTCTATGGGAATGCGCTTGGCGTTGACCATCGCCTCGACGGCGCCTTCAAAGTCAATGCCGGAACCAAGCCCGGAAAACGAGGTCCGGCCTGTGCTGCTTACGACAAGGCGACTGGTATCTACTGACGGCATGCTACCATCCTAGTCTTAGGTGTATTAATTTTTTCTAAAGCGGCGCAAAATATTTCAAATTTTCAGTAATTTTATTACTGAAAATGGCATTTAAGCCTTCGCGTCCAGCAGCTCGCCTGTGACCACGGTTTCTTCGGTTTTAACCGCCGTGGCCTTTCTTTCGTATTCTTCCTTAAGCTGCGCAGCGAGCCTTAGCTGGGCTTCGCTGGGAAATTTTTGCACTTCGCCTGTGACCGGGTCTTTGGTCTGCAAATATACGCGGCGCGTTTTTTCGTCGATAATAAGCTCGCCGCGCCGGTCTTGCCTTTCAAAGCGGGCGTCGCCTTTTTGCTCGGCTTGGCCCAGGGCGCGTTGCAATTGCTTGTCGGCGGTTTTTTCAACGCCGGAAAATCCACCTGCGCTTTGGATTTTCTTGTCCAAGGGCGTTTCCAGGCGTTCCGCACCGGGGGCTGGCCCCAATGTGTTCAAGTTTAAGTCCATGTCTACTCCTCCTTCTAAAACCTGCGGATTTTATCCGTCTTAGTTTTATTGGGGGAAGGAAGAAAACTCTTCCTTCCCCGTCGTAAAGCTTAGTTCTGGAACAAGCGTAACAAGTTTTGCGGCGCTTGGTTCGCTTGGGCCAACATCGAAACACCGGCTTGAACAAGGATCTGTTTGCTGGTGAAGTAAGACATTTCGGCGGCGATATCCAGGTCTAACTGGGCAGAACGCGCAGCTTCAATGTTTTCCAAGATGGTGGCGATATTGCTTTGAGCCGTTTCGAGACGGTTTTGTACCGCGCCGACTTCGGATCTTGCGTTCAACAGCACGTTGATCGCCTCGGTAACGGCTGCAGAAGCCGAGTCCGAACGGGCAACGGTGGTGATGTTGCTAAGATTGATACCCAGCGAACGGCTGTTCATGCCGCGCACGCCAAGGCTGATTTCGTCGTTGGCGGAAATGCCCGACGTACCAACTTTGAAGGCAAAGGTCGAATAGCTGAGCGTGCTGGATTGAACGCCGACCGTACCCGATTGCGAAGCGGCAACCATGTTGGTCGTCGCAGCCAAAGAGATGATGGCATAGGCGTTGTCGCCAGAAGTCGCGCTGTACAAGCGTACGGCAGTGCCGGAAACCAAGGTGCCGGTGCTGGTCAGCAAATTCGATGCCAAGCTGCCGGTTAAGGTTTTAGTTCCGTTGTTGATCGAAAACACCATGTTGCTGTTGGCGTCGGACTGTTGACCGAAGGTCATGTTCGCGCCTTCCATGCCGCCATGGCCGAAATCGATAACGCTGGTGCCGGCTAGATAGTTGCCTAAGGTCCGGTTGACGCTGGCGTTGATGATTTGGTTGCCGTTAAAGGTGGTGTTGGCGGCCAGACGGTCGATTTCGTCGACCATGGCTTGGTATTCGGTATCCAACATCCCCCGCTCCGTTGCCGACAACTGGGAAGAACCGGCTTGGGAAGCCAGCGCTTTCAAACGGACCAGAATGTCATAAATACGGGCGTAACCGCCTTCCGCGATTTGGAAAACGGCGATACCTTGCTGGGCGTTGGTAGAAACTGTTTTCAGGGCGGACAATTCTGCTTTCAAGCGAGAACCGATAGCCATGGAAGCGGCGTCGTCGCGAGCCGATTCAACACGCAAACCCGAGGAGAGTTTACGCAACGAGGTCGTCATTTCGCGGTCGGCCTGAGTCAAGGCGCGATTAGCGATGGACGCTGCTTGGTTGGAAACGATATTGAGTGGCATTTTGTTCTCCTACTTGGATAAGTTTGCTTTAATATTAAAGATGAGCTTCTTGCTCACAGTACCAGCCTATAGTAACGGAGTTAATTTGCCGTTAATTTTTCCAAAAAAATGACAAGAAATATTTTCTTAACAAATTCATATGCAAAAAAATGGGGAGCAAAGAATGCTCCCACACAAGTTGGCACAAAATCGTTCCCGATAAAGAGAGGGTTAGAAGACTTGCGTCTTCTAACCCTTATCCGGTAAAGCTTAGTTCTGGAACAAGCGGAGCAAGTTTTGCGGCGCTTGGTTCGCTTGGGCCAACATCGAAACACCGGCTTGAACAAGGATCTGTTTGCTGGTGAAGTAAGACATTTCGGCGGCGATATCCAGGTCTAACTGGGCAGAACGCGCAGCTTCAATGTTTTCCAAGATGGTGGCGATATTGCTTTGAGCCGTTTCGAGACGGTTTTGTACCGCGCCGACTTCGGATCTTGCGTTCAACAGCACGTTGATCGCCTCGGTAACGGCTGCAGAAGCCGAGTCCGAACGGGCAACGGTGGTGATGTTGCTAAGATTGATACCCAGCGAACGGCTGTTCATGCCGCGCACGCCAAGGCTGATTTCGTCGTTGGCGGAAATGCCCGACGTACCAACTTTGAAGGCAAAGGTGCTGGTGCTGGATGTCGAAGCTGCAACCGTAACACGGCCGGATTGCGTAGCGCCGAGCATGTTCGCGGTACCGGCAAAAGAGACAATGGTATAAGCATTGTCGCCAGAAGTCGCGCTGTACAAGCGTACGGCAGTGCCGGAAATCAAGGTTTGGCCAGTTAGCAGGTTCGATGCCATGCTGCCGGTCAGCGTTTTCGTACCGTTGTGGATACTAACGTTGATGTTGCTGTTGGCATCGGATGCAAAACCAAAAGTCAGGTTGGCGCCTTCCAGACCGCCGAAGCCGACGTCAAGAATATTGGTGCCACCCAAATAATCGCCCAAAGTCCGGTTGACGCTGGCGTTGATGATTTGGTTGCTGTTAAAGGTGGTGTTGGCGGCCAGACGGTCGATTTCGTCGAGCATGGCTTGGTATTCGGTATCCAACATCCCCCGCTCCGTAGCCGACAACTGGGAAGAACCGGCTTGGGAAGCCAGCGCTTTCAAACGGACCAGAATGTCATAAATACGGGCGTAACCGCCTTCCGCGATTTGGAAAACGGCGATACCTTGCTGGGCGTTGGTAGAAACTGTTTTCAGGGCGGACAATTCTGCTTTCAAGCGAGAACCGATAGCCATGGAAGCGGCGTCGTCGCGAGCCGATTCAACACGCAAACCCGAGGAGAGTTTACGCAACGAGGTCGTCATTTCGCGGTCGGCCTGGGTAAGGGCACGATTTGCGATAGACGCTGCTTGGTTAGAAACGATATTTAGTGGCATGGGTAGTCTCCTACATGGATGGTCTTAAGTTGATGAGCTTCCTGCTCAAGTTAAGTAATAAGGGTTAGAAGACTTTCGTCTTCTAACCCTTATCCGGTAAAGCTTAGTTCTGGAACAAGCGTAACAAGTTTTGCGGCGCTTGGTTCGCTTGGGCCAACATCGAAACACCGGCTTGAACAAGGATCTGTTTGCTGGTGAAGTAAGACATTTCGGCGGCGATATCCAGGTCTAACTGGGCAGAACGCGCAGCTTCAATGTTTTCCAAGATGGTGGCGATATTGCTTTGAGCCGTTTCGAGACGGTTTTGTACCGCGCCGACTTCGGATCTTGCGTTCAACAGCACGTTGATCGCCTCGGTAACGGCTGCAGAAGCCGAGTCCGAACGGGCAACGGTGGTGATGTTGCTAAGATTGATACCCAGCGAACGGCTGTTCATGCCGCGCACGCCAAGGCTGATTTCGTCGTTGGCGGAAATGCCCGACGTACCAACTTTGAAGGCAAAGGTGCTGGTGCTTGCTTGACCGACGGTGAATGCACCGGTCATGCTGCTCGAAGAAGCGGCGGTGATGAACGCGCCTTGCGCCAAAGACAGGTTGACATACGCATTGTCGCCCGATGTCGAGGTAGCCAAACGAACCGCAGTGCCGGAAATCAAAGTACCAGAGCTGCTGATTTGGTTGCTGGCCAATGTTCCGGTCAGAACCTTGGAGTTCGCGCCCGAACCATGGGTTGCGGAAATGCTGAACCCGGAATCGGTCGCGCCGGCCAAGCTAAAGTTTATGGTCGCGCCTGCGGCGGTGTTCAATCCGCCGAAGCCGATGTCATAAAAGTTAGCGCTGTTGGCGCCGCCGAAGTAACCGGTCGAAGCGCCGGTACCGACAGCATAGCTCATATTGGCGTTGATGATTTGGTTGCTGTTAAAGGTGGTGTTGGCGGCCAGACGGTCGATTTCGTCGACCATGGCTTGGTATTCGGTATCCAACATCCCCCGCTCCGTTGCCGACAACTGGGAAGAACCGGCTTGGGAAGCCAGCGCTTTCAAACGGACCAGAA
>CAYRVJ010000054.1:0-9001 GCA_964427785.1 uncultured Alphaproteobacteria bacterium
CGAAATCGCCTTGGTTCAGCGACGACGCTTCTTGAATGATGTTTTCCGCCGATTTTGCCCGGCGCTGGGCGCGCATCAAACGGTCTCCCAGCAAATCTTGTTCCGATATAACAGCTAGACCGCCTTCGACAAAACCGCGCTCGATCGGCAATATGGCAAGCGCGATCTTGTTGTGCGGCAGTGCGGCAAGGCCATCGGCCGAATCGATTTGCTTTGCGCCTATATGGTATTCTTCTAAAATTTTCTCGATGCGCTCGGCGGAACCAAGCGAATAACACGCCACCACCACTTTTTGGTTTTCGGATGCGGCGCTTTGGGTGAATTCCTTGAAATTTTCAAACACTTTGGCGCTTAGTCCGGCTTTGGCAAAAGCCCGACCCTCGACAAATTTTGGCGACAACGCCCCCAGCGCAGGCAAATTTTCCGCATCGCCCATTTTTTCCCGGAAAATTTCTTGGGTCATATACATATCGGCGAATGGCAAGGGACGGTATGGCGCCTGATCTTTCAGCTTTTTATGCGCGCCAAGCTCGCGCCTTGTTTCATAATATTCCTGGGCTTGACTTGTAAATTCCCGCTGCGCCGCATCGACCCCATCCGCCAGAATCCAGCCATGGCCTGCGGCATAGGAAAAAATATCTTCGGATTTTTCGTAAAATAACGGCAGGAAATGTTCTATTCCCGCGAAACGGTGGCCAGCGCTGATAGCCTCATAGATCGGATCGTTCATCGATTCCGCGCCGAATAATTCACGGTAATTGCCCCGGAATTTTTGGATGCTTTCTTCGTTCAGCATGACTTCTTGCGACAATCCCAAGGTGATTTGCTTTACTTCTTCAAGCCGCGTTTGTTGAATCGGATCGAAATAATGCATGCGCTCGATCACGCCGCCGAAAAAATCGATTCTTACCGGCCTTTCCGCATTGGGCGGGAAAATATCGAATATCCCGCCCCGGCTGGCATATTCGCCGACTTCGCGCACCGTTCCGGTGCGCATATAGCCGTCGGATTCCAAAAACGCCTGCAGCGCGTCAAAGTTTTCGCTTTGCCCGGTCTTAATGGCCTTGACGCCTTGGCGCAGCGTATCGCCTGGCGGCAGACGCGATAAAACCGCCGCCGCCGTGGTCAGCACCAATGGCGCGGTTCGCGCCGCCATCGCCTGCAGCGCCAAAAGTCTTTTGGCTTGAACGTCTTTGGACGGCGAGGCCCGGTCATAAGGCAAGCAATCCCAGGGCGGCAGAATCACAGGGTCGAGGGTAGGATAAAAGAATTTTAAGCTGGCCAAGGCCTGTTGCAATTGAAACTCGTCGGCCAGGACAAGAATATAGGGCTGTTTTTCGCGCGCAACGATGCGCCCGGCCGAATAGGCCGCAGCAGACACGGGCATGGGGGCAAACGTAAAGTTTTTCATGCCCTGTCTTTTCTAATTTTATCGATAAAATCCCGGTATTCGGGCGGCACGTTTTCGTTGGTGACAATCCAGGAATAAATATACTGATCCGGCTCTTGCAAAAATCGGCCAAAAACTTCCAGCTCCGCCCCCGTCATCAGGGGCAGATTATCGGCGGCGAAGCGGGTCAAAAGAAGATCGTTTTCCTTGGTGCCGCGATGCGCGCTTTGGAAATATAACTTTTTGCGCAAATGCGCGAACTCTGCCATAGTAGCCTTATTCAACAGCGCATTGTTACCAAGTTTCATGGCCATTGTAAAACCCAATGTAACGCCCGTTAAGCCCGGCAGCAGCGTATTGTCGGGGCTTGCCGACTTGCCCGGCATCGGCCCGGCTTTGGCCAAAAAAATCGGCGAGCTTGCCGGGCCGCGCATCGTTGATCTGCTTTTCCATTTGCCCGTTGGATTGATCGACCGCAGCCTGCAGCCGAAAGTCGCGGAATTACGGCCTTTTTCCGGGAAAACTGCAACCCTGTCCGTAACCGTCGCCAGCCATGCGCCGCCGCAAAAGCGGGGCCAGCCCTATAAGGTCTTGGCGCATGACGATAGCGGCAGCATAGAGATCGTATTTTTTCATGGCCGCCCCGAATTTTGGAAAAAATCCCTGCCCCAGGACAGCATCCGCATCATCAGCGGCAAAATCGAATTTTTCGGGCGTACGCCGCAAATGGCGCATCCGGATTATATCGGCAAGCCGGAACAGCTGGAATTTATCAAAACGATCGAGCCGGTTTATCCCCTAACCGAAAATATAAGCAATAAGATTCTGCGCAAAGCGCTGGCCGAGGCGTTCAAACGCCTTCCCGATTTCGATGAATGGCTGGATTCCTCACTGGTTCAGTCACGTGGATGGGGCGGCTTTAGGGCCGCGCTAGAAGCCGCGCACCGCCCGCAATCGGAAAAAGATTTAGCGCCAGGCAATATCGCACGGCAAAGGCTTGCCTATGACGAAATTCTGGCGAATCAATTGGCGCTGCATTTGATCCGCATGCGCCATAAAAAGCGCGTCAAAAATCGTGCGCACTTGCCCAATTTTTCTTTGCGCAAAGCGCTTTTGGACCTGCTGCCCTATCAATTGACCAAGGCCCAGCTGGACGCGGTATCCGATATCGACCAAGACATGCGATCCGACAAACCCATGCTGCGCCTATTGCAGGGCGATGTCGGCAGCGGTAAAACCATCGTCGCCATGCTGGCGATGCTGAACGCGATTGAATGCGGCCAGCAGGCGGCGCTAATGGCGCCGACGGAAATCTTGGCAAGGCAGCATTTGGAAACCTTGTCGCCTTTGGCTGAAAAATTGGGGCTGAAAATCGCCATTATGACCGGCCGCGACAAAGGCAAAGGCAAGGGCAAGGCGACGACCCAAGACAAAATAGCCAAGGGAGAGGCCGATATCGTGATCGGCACGCACGCGCTTTTGGAAAATCCGGTACAATTCAAAAATCTTGGCTTGGTTGTTATTGACGAACAACATCGATTTGGCGTTGAGCAGCGCTTGGGCTTTATGCAAAAAGGCGTTATGACGGATACTTTGGTAATGTCTGCAACCCCTATTCCCCGCTCGTTGTTCCTTGCGATATTCGGCGATTTGGACACCTCGCGCCTTACCGAAAAGCCGCCCGGGCGCAAGCCGATCGACACAAGGCTAATTTCGCTAGACCGTTTCGACGAGGTGGAAAGCGCCCTTGCCCGCGCGCTCGCCTCTGGCCAAAAAATCTATTGGGTCTGCCCACTGGTCGAAGAATCGCAAATCCTGGATTTGTCCGCCGCAGAAGAAAGATTCAAGCATTTAAAAAACATCTTCAAAGGCCAAGTCGGCCTGGTGCATGGCCGGATGAAATCCAAAGACAAAGACGCGGCGATGCAGGATTTTATTGCGGGGAAAACAAAGATTTTGGTTGCAACAACAGTGATCGAGGTTGGGGTAAATGTGGTCGATGCCACAATTATGGTGATCGACAACGCCCAGCGTTTCGGCCTTGCGCAGCTGCATCAATTGCGCGGCCGGATCGGACGCGGCGACAGGGCTTCGATCTGTCTTTTGCTGTACAAGCCGGATTTATCCGAAACCGCGCAAAAGCGGCTTAAAATCATGCGCGAAACCGAAGACGGATTCCGCATCGCCGAAGAAGATTTGACATTGCGCGGCGCGGGCGAAGTATTGGGCATCCGCCAAAGCGGCATGCCGGATTTGAAAATCGCCGATTTCTGGGCGCACCGCGATTTATGGCCCATCGCGCAAAAAGACGTAAAAATAATTTTGGAACAGGATCCTTATTTGACGGGACTGCGCGGCAGAAATTTGCAAAAGCTGCTTTATTTGTTCGGCAAGGACGATGCGGTCAATTATCTAAAATCCGGCTAGTTTTGCATCCGCTTTGACGCCAGGAACGGCAACGCCGGTCGACACGATCAGCTTGAAGCCTTCGTCGACGCTTAGCGGCAAATATTTGATTTTTTCTTTTGGAAAATACACCAAAAACCCCGATGTCGGATTCGGCGTAGTTGGAATGAACACGCCAAGCAGATCGTTACCCAGCTGCTTTGGCGCTTGCGCGGTCAGAAAGCCGACCGAAAGACAAGATTCGGATGGGAAGGGAACCAGCACCACCTGGCGGAAAGCCTTGGTGTTGCCGCCGACCAGCATTTCCGTCATCTGCTTTAAAAGGCCGTAAAGCCCACGCACGACGGGCGTTTTTTCCAGTATCTTTTCGCCTATGCGCACCAGTACGCGGCCAAAAATATTCGCCGTAATCGCGCCAATAAGCGTCAGGCCCAAGAGCAACACGATAAGGCCGAATCCCGGAATATTCCATCCCGGAAAAAAATCCGGGTAATCCCGGATCGGCAAAAGCGGGGTGATTTTCCGGTCGACGAAATCGACGACAGACCAGGCGATATAAACCGTGATGCCGATCGGCGCGGTAACCAATATTCCGGCAAAGAAATAGCGTTTCAGCCTTTTGAAAAATTTCTGCGAAAGCGTAAGGCTGGGCGTGGGTTGTTCCATTTACCGCTCGGTCAAGGCGTTTTGCTGCGCCTTGAAAAATGGCTTTAACAAATAATCCAAAACCGTCTTTTGCCCGGTCAAAACGTCTACGCTTGCGGTCATGCCGGGAATGATCGGCAGGCTTTCTTTGTTCAGGCGGAAAGTGTTTTCGAATGTGCGCAGACGCACGCGGTAAAAACTTTCGCCGCGCTCGTCGGTGATAGTGTCGGCGCTGATATCCTCTACCTTGGCCTTAAGCCCGCCGTAAATGGCGAAATCATAGGCGGTGACCTTGACGATGGCATCCTGGCCAGGGCGGATAAAGGCGATATCCGCCGGGCGTATCCGCGCCTCAATCAAAAGATTCTCGTCGATCGGCACAACCTCGATTAAATCCTGTCCCGGCTTGACGATACCGCCGACGGTTCCAATCTTGATTTCCTTGATCGTGCCTTTCAGCGGCGATTTCACCTCGGTTCTGGCAACGCGGTCGCGCGAGGCGGTGATGCTTTGCGTCAGGGCAGAAAGCTCGGCGCGCTTTTGGTTCATTTCCGCCGACGCCTCGGAACGGAAAGAAAGCTTTTTATCCTCGATCCTCTGGCGCGCTTCTTCCAAAGCGGAACGTGCGCGCGGCTGCGCGGAACGGGTGCTGGAAAGCCTGGTTTCAAGTTCGGAAATATCACGCTGCAAATTCAAAAGATCCATTTTGGGGGAAACGCCCTGCGCAACGCCCCGGTCCAAAATTTCTTTTTGCTGATAGGCCAGATCCAAGGAACGCTTGATGTTTTCGGCGCTGGCGTACATTTCGTTTATTTCTTGCTGCTTTTGGTCCACTTGCGATTGCAGAATATCGGTTTGCGAGCGCAATTGAATCCGCCTTGATTCATGTAGCGCCATCTCGGTGCGCACCGCGTCCGGCGCTTCGTCGATCACTTCTTTTGGAAACGCCAGCGGCTTGCCCTCTATTTCCGCAGTCAGCCTGGATATGGTCGCCAGCAAGGTCAAATACCTTGTGCGCGCGGTCTTGTAATCGGCGGCGGCAAGGGAGTTGTCGATAACGATCAAGGTCTGATCCTTTTCAACGATCTGGCCTTCGCGCACCAGAACCCGCTGAATAATGCCGCCCTCGAGGTTGGAAATGACCTGAATCTGGCTGGAGGTGATGACCTTGGCGCTGCCGCGCGTGACTTCGTCCAATTCGGCGAACGCGGCCCAAATCAAAAACACCAAAAAGAAAACCCCGATAGCGATTAGCAAAATATGCGCCGCCAACCTCGCGCCCCGGTGCGACGCGGCAAAGCGTTCCGGCATGAAGTCGGTTTCTTCTTCATGCAGCTTTACATATTCCGATAAAACGTCTTTAAGCATGCCCCACCCAACCTATGCCGAAGAACGGATTTCACCGTCCTTCAAAGAATTCAAAACTTGATCGCGCGGCCCGTCCGCCAGTACCTTGCCGTCGCCCATAACGATCAGCCGGTCAACCAGTGGCAGCATCGAGGCGCGGTGCGTAATCAGCAACACCGTCTTGTCCTTAATCACCTGGCCCAGACGCGCCTTAAAGCGGTTTTCCGATCCGGGATCCATCGCGCTTGTCGGCTCGTCCAGAATCAATATCGGCGGATCGAGCAGCAAGGCGCGGGCCAAAGCGATAGCCTGACGCTGGCCGCCGGAAAGCCCCTCGCCGCGCTCTCCGATATTCAAATCATACCCCAAAGGATGGTGGCGCAAAAAGTCCGTCGCCCCGGCCAAAGTGCCCGCCATCAGCAAAGACCTGTCATCGGCCCCCGCGCGGCCCATCAGGATATTGTCTTTGACCGATCCGTAAAATAAAAACACGTCCTGCGGGCAAATGCCGATATTGCGTCGCAAATCGGCAGGGTCAATCTGCCGCACATCGGTGCCATCGATGACAACCGAGCCTTCGTCCGGTTCGTGTAAATTCAAAATCAGCTTTTCCAAAGTCGTCTTGCCGGAACCAATCGGGCCTATAATCCCCACTTTTTCGCCAGGTTCGATGCGGAATGCGCAGCGGTCAAGCGCCTTTTGTTTCGATCCCGGATAGCCAAAGCTTACATTGCGGAATTCGATTTGTCCGCGCAGAACAGGGCGGCTTAAAAAGCTTTTTCCCGATGGGCGTTCCACCGGCAGCTGCATGAATTCGTCCAAATGCTCCAAGGCAGATTTGCTTTGGTGGAACCGGGTCAAAAGCCCCGCGATCTGGCCCAAAGGCGCCATCGCCCTGCCGCCCAAGATAACCGCGCCGATCAAGGCGCCGGTGGTGATCGTGCCGTCGGCGATCAAATATGCGCCGTAAAGAACGATCAAAACCGAAACCATGTAATTGGCGAAAATCGAAAAATTGACGACAGCGGAAGAAAGCGTGTGCGCATGCATGGCCGATGCCGACGTCTTGCCGACGAAACTTTCCCAAAGCCTTTGCATATAGCCTTCGGCGTTGAATTTTTTGATGGTTTCAATGCCCGTGATCGACTCTACCAAAAGCGCGCTTTTTTGCGCGCTTTCGCGGAACGCCTCGCGCACGATCTTATTCAACGGGCGCTGCATGTATATACCGATTCCGATCACGACCGGAAGCGCCAAAAGCGGAACCAAAGCCAATGGCCCCGCGATCAAGCCGATAATCAAGATGTACAAAAGCACAAAGGGCAAATCCACCACCGTGACCATAGTGGCCGAGGTGTAAAATTCGCGCAGATGCTCGAATTCACGCAGATTGCTGGCCAGCGCGCCGGCCGATGGCGGCCGCGCCTTCATGTGCATGCCCATCAATTGCTGGAACAGAGCGCTGGAAATCAAAGTATCCGCGCCGCGTCCGGTCAAATCCAGGAAATAGGCGCGCAAAGACCGTATAATGAAATCGAACAGGAACACGATGATCGTGCCGATGGCCAAGACCCACAAAGTTTCCATCGCGTTGTTCGGCACGACGCGGTCATAGACGTTCATCACGAAAATCGGGCTGGCCAGCGCGAACAGGTTGATCATAAAGGACGCCGCAATCACCTCGAAATACATGCTTTTGAAACGGCGCAGCGTGCCCCAGAACCAATGGGCGTGTTCGTCCTCGACGATGCCTTGCGCGCGCGGGTCGTAACGGAATTCCGGCCGCACAAAAATTACATAGCCGGTATATTGCTTTTCCAAATCCGCAAGCTTAACGCGCTGCGTGCCGCCGGTTTCAGGCAGGATAATTTCCGCCTCATCGCCATTCAAGCCGACGAAAAGACAAGCTTCACGGCCGCGCAACAGCAAAACGCAAGGCAGCAGCATCGGCGTGATCTTATCCAGCCCGCGCACCATCATCCTGGCCGAAAGTCCGGCGCGTCCGGCGGAGCGGATGAACAAAGCGGGCGACATGCCGCTTTCCTGGATCGGAAGTCCCGCCGCCAAAGCTTCGCGGGATTGGGGACGGTCTAAGAATTTGCAGATTAGATGCAAACAATTCAGCATCACATCGTCGGCAGTGTTTACGGCGGGCGATACGCGCCAAACTTGCTTTTGGTCTTCGTTGCCGTCGTCCTTATCGGGGGTGTTTTTATTGTTCTGTTCGGTCAAGGCTGCAATATCCTATTTAAGATATTAAATTATAGCAATAAACCGCCAAAAACTGCATCCCCGTCCGGTTGGACGGCGTTAAACCACAGGGCCGTTCAATAAAAATACAACAGTAAAAGAAAATGGCGTCGCCGCAAGGCAACGCCAAGTAGGTTTGGTAGAGAAACTGTTAAGCGACGACGATGTCGTTCAGGTTAATTCCGCCCGCGCCATGGGTGATATTGTTCAATGTGACCAAATCCTGCCAGCCCGATCCGCCCAAGACGCCGTCGATGTCGATTTGCATGACGGTAAAGCCCGCGCCGTCGACAAATCGCACATAATCCGCAAGATTGCCGCTGAAATTGGTTAAGACATCCTCGAGCCGGATCACATCGGACCCGGTGGTGAAATCCTGGATGGTTTCCAGCACCGAGCCTTCATCGGCGCTTGTATATACAAAAGCATCGTTACCGGCACCGCCAATCAATATATCGTCGCCCATGCCGCCGATAAGCCGGTCGCTGCCGTCTTGGCCCAAAAGCGTATCATTATCCGCGCCGCCATCTAGAATGTCGTTACCGGCGTCGCCGTCGATCCAATCGATGCCGCCACGGCCGAATATCGTGTCATTGCCGATGGATGTCCAGGCGTAATCCCTGCCCTCGCCCAAATCGACCACCACATCGCCATAGGTGTAATTCGCGCTCAACAAATTGACGACGTCCTCGCCCGCGCCCATATGGATCGCTTCGATTCCTATGATCAGCGGCCCGCCGCTGATGATCGGCGAAATTTGTCCCGCGCCGGCAATCACGCTCAGCGCATCCAGAACCAGCACGTCGTTGCCGGAAGTGCCTTGGATCGTGTCGTAGCCGTCGCCGCCGTCAAAACGGTCGTTGCTAAGATTGCGGTTTAATCCGAAAGCATTGCCTATTAGAACGCTTAAATCATTGGCCCGTCCCGTGGTCGCAATGCCTTGCCAAATGGCGTCGGCATTGA
>CAYRVJ010000055.1:0-2488 GCA_964427785.1 uncultured Alphaproteobacteria bacterium
GAGCAACCCGCCGTCAAATTGCCGCTAGGCTATGCGCAAAGCGCGCCGCAGAAAATGCAATTTTCCGGCCCCGCCAAGCAAGAGCCCGCCCCGCAAGCCCCGCGCGTCACCCGGACGGCAGGCGAAGCGGATAGCAGCAATCCGGAAAGCTGGGGCCGGGTAGGCCGCAACGACCCCTGCCCTTGCGGGTCGGGCAAGAAATTCAAGCAGTGCCACGGAAATTAGGGGCTGACTTTCCTGCCCATCGCCAGAAATTTATCGCGGCGAAGCTTGCGCAGATTATCCGGGCTTTGCGGTTTGAGAAAGCGCAAGCTGCGCTCGATGGCCTGGCCAAGTCCTTGGATGGTTTGTTCGGCGCCATGATGCGCCGCCCCGTTATATTCCTGCACAATCTCGTCGATCACACCAAGCTGCAATAAATCTTGCGCGGTGATTTTCAACGCCTCGGCCGCATCGCGCGCCTGCGCCGCGCTGCGCCAAAGTATCGACGCGCAGCCTTCGGGGGAAATAACCGAATACACCGCATGTTCCAGCATCATGATATGATTCGCCGTCGCAATCGCGATAGCCCCGCCCGACCCGCCTTCGCCGATCACCGAGGATATGACCGGAACGCCGATTTGCAGGCAAGTTTCGATAGACCGGGCTATGGCCTGGGCCTGTCCGCGCTCTTCGGCGTCGATGCCGGGATAGGCGCCGGGCGTATCGACAAGGCTTATCACCGGCAATTGAAAACGGTCCGCCAATTCCATAAGCCGGATCGCCTTGCGATATCCTTCGGGCTTGGGCATGCCGAAATTATGCGCCAGGCGCGATTGCGTGTCCGAACCGCGTTCTTGGCCGATCACCACCACCGGCTGTCCCTTAAAGCGGCCAAGCCCGCCGATGATCGCCTGATCTTCGGCAAAACAACGGTCCCCGGCCAGCGGCGTAAAATCGGCGAACAAAGTCTTGACGAAATCCTTGCAGCGCGGCCGATCCGGATGGCGCGCGATCTGTACCTTTTGCCACGGCGACAATTTGACATAAAGCGTGCGCAACAAGCGTTCTTTTTTGCGTTCCAGCCGATCCATTTCATCGGCCATGTTTTTGCCGCCGAAATCTGGCTGGCGGCGCATTTCTTCGATGCGGCCATAAACCTCGGACAAGGGTTTTTCAAAATCTAAAAAACTATTCATGGGAGGATTCTAGCCTAAAAGACGCATTTTTCAAGCCGTTCTCTTTTTCGCAAGCGGATGCGCGGTTTGCACCGCCTGCTGCAAAGTCCCGCCCAACACATGGGTGTAAATCTGTGTGGTCGCGATATCGGCATGGCCCAGCATCTGCTGCAAGCTGCGCAGATCCGCGCCATGTTCCAAAAGATGCGTCGCAAAGGCATGGCGCACCACATGCGGCGAAATTCTTTTCGCGGAAATCCCGCTTTGCCGCGCAAGGTCTTTCAGCAACTGGCCGAAACGCTGCCGCGTCATATGGCCCGCCCCGCCGCGAGAAGGAAAAAGATAAGGCGAAGGCGTATCGTTCGACAAAAATCCGGCACGGCAATGCAGATATTGCGCGATGGCGCCTTGCGCCGCGCCGGTCAAAGGCACAAGACGTTCCTTATTACCCTTGCCGGTCACCCGCAAAAATTCCTGGTTGTCGGCAACGACGGCAAGCGGCAAACTTACCAATTCCGAAACACGCAAGCCCGTGGCGTAAAGAATTTCCAAAAGACACCACAGCCTTTTGCCTTCCGCCGATTCATTTTTCTGCGCCGCCGCCAGCAATTGTTCCATTTCCTTTTCGCTTAGAACCTTGGGCAGGCTTTGCGGCAAGTGCGGCGTCGAAAAATTCTGCGTCGGGTCTTGTTCCGTCAATTTTTCAGACAGCAGGAAGCGATAGAATTGCCTCAAGGCGGTAAGCTTGCGCGCCAGGCTGCGCGCCTGTACGGCGGATTTTTCCGACAGAAAACGGATATAATCTTCTATGTCTTTGGCATCCGCCTGCGCCGGGGATTTATTTTTCTTCCGCAAAATGTCCAGATGCTGGCCGATGTCCTTTTTATAGGCGGCGATCGTGTTGCGGCTTACCCCGCGTTCCACCAGCATCATTTCCAAGAAATTTTCCAGAAAAGGATGAATGGCTTTAAGCGCGGTCATAATCCCGATAGCACCATCGCCTCGAACGCCAAAAGCCGCGCCTCGACCCCAAAGGAAAGTTTTTGCAGCGCCGATATGCACGACGCGATGACTTGCGGCGCGATATCATCCAGCCCGCCTTGGCAAGCGTATGAAACCAGCGCCACGACCTCTGCCTTGGCTTGTTCGTCTTGCGCCAGCGACAAGGCCGCAAGCAAGGCGGGGGACGGCGTATTTTGACGCAGCTGCGCGAACATATTGGCGCTTAATGCCGACGGCACAAGTTTGGACGAGAAAATCGGGCCGTCATCGCCGAGCGCCTTGGCAAATAAAGCCGCGACGCCCAAGCGGTATTCCATTTTATCCGGCGC
>CAYRVJ010000055.1:2588-4148 GCA_964427785.1 uncultured Alphaproteobacteria bacterium
TCAACCGGCAAGATGCCTTGCATCAAAAGATTCTGCGCCAGATCCAATTTTTGCGGCGGCGTCAAATGCGGCATGGCGTAGGCCGCCTGGGCAAGAGCCGGAACGGCGCGTGGCTTTTGTGGCGGATCCAATTGCATGCCAGCTTTTTCGGCCAAGAACCAATTGATACCATCTAAATTTTGTTTGTCTTGTGCCGTCAATTTTATTTTCTGGTCTTTATGCAACAGCGCGTCGAACAGCGAAAAGAAAATATTGGACTTGTCCTCTTGCGCGCGTTCTTTTAGCAAATCCACGGCCAGACGCGCCCTGTCTTCTTCGCCGCGCAGCGCCAAGCAGATAGCTTGCAGCCTTTGGAAAGAAAAATTCTGCGGCGCACTGCGCAACACGCCATCGACGGTGCCGCAAGCACGGTCATTGTCGCCACGGCGCAATTGCTGCACAATCAAATCCTGGGTCGCCAAAAGCGGCGCGGCGGAAGCCGGAATCGCGTCGTATAAGGCAAGATATTCCCGGATGCGGCCAGCCTGCCAAAGCTTTTGCAAGCGCAAGATGATAAGCCGCTGGCCGGCGTGTTCTTCGAATTGTTCTTTTTTCGGCGGCACCGCGCCGGTCAAAAGCAGCCGCAGGAACAGGTCACGCAAAACAGGTGATGAAATATCCGCCGGCAGTCCTTGCAGCAAGCGCACCGCCGCGCCATGCGATGTGCCGCGCCACATATTTTCGCCAAGAGATTTTACGGTTTCGATTTCCCCCGGTGTCGCATCGACGCTGATTTCCGGCAAGGGCAGCGTCGTGATTTGACCCGATACTATGGTCGGCCCGGTTTTTTCCTGATCGACTTTCTGCAAAATACTGCCGCCGCCCAATAATTCGGCATTGACATGCCCGGCATCGGCTGCATTGCCCTGTCCTGCAAAAACCAGCAACAGCAGAAAAATGGTCGGTTTTGCGCATCGTACCATAAGGAATATCCTCTATGCCTTACTTGCCAGCTTCTATGCTTGTTTCAATCATCGCCTGTTTCGGCCGCACCGTCGAAACGGTAAAAAGCGCGGCAAGCACCGCGCAAGCCAAGGCCGAAAAAATCACCCATCGAAACATCGAAGCATAATTTCTTTTGTGAGATCGCATATAAAATTTCCTTTAAAATGAATATCTTAAAATTGTTTGCGCCGGATTGAAAATGGTGTACTTATATAGCATGTCTTTATCAAGCTGCCAAATTATGGCTCTGTCCGCTGTTTCTATTGTGTGTGGACCTGCGCCAATGTAAAGCGCCCTTCCTTTAAAGTCCATAACCCCTTCTATAACCCGTCTAACTTGCGGCTATACACTCATGATCGATATTACCGATATTCCCGTCGAAGCCCTGGAACCGTCTTTGACCGGCGCTGAAATTTGGCTGAGCGCATTGCTGTTGCTTTTCCTAATCATGGTTTCTGCGTTTTTCTCGGCGTCGGAGACTGCCTTGACCGCCGCCTCTCGCTCGCGCATGCACTCTTTGGCCAAAGCCGACAATTGGCGGGCCAAGCTGGTCAATAAAATGCGCTCGAACAGCGA
>CAYRVJ010000055.1:4248-8993 GCA_964427785.1 uncultured Alphaproteobacteria bacterium
CCAAAGCCGACAATTGGCGGGCCAAGCTGGTCAATAAAATGCGCTCGAACAGCGATAAGCTGATATCCACCATTTTATTCGGCAACACCACCGTCAACATCCTTGCCGGGTCTTTGACCACAGGCCTCTTCCTCGCCATTTTCGATAAGGGCGGCGTTTTGTACGCTACCATCCTTGTGTCGACGCTGATTTTGATTTTTTCCGAAATCATGCCCAAGGTCATCGCGATCAACAATCCAGACAAAGCCGCTTTGCTGCTGGCGCCGCCGATCCGCCTTTGTATCGCGATTTTTTCTCCGCTGACCGGGCTGCTGCAGAAGATTACCAATGTTCTTTTAAAGATGATCGGCCTTAAAACCCCGACCAGCATCGGCGTGCAGCTTAGCGACGAAGAGCTGCGCGGCGCGATCGACCTTCATGGGCACAGCGGCGAGGAGGAGCGCGGCAAAAGCCATATGCTGCGCAGCATTTTGGATCTGGCGGATATCGAAGTTTCCGAAGTCATGACCCACCGCAAAAACGTCGTCATGATTGACGTGGGCTTAAACAATAACGATATTATCGATATCGCTTTGAACAGCGCCTATACGCGCATCGCCTTGTGGAAAGACAGCCCAGACAATATTGTCGGCATTCTGCACGCGAAGCAATTGCTGCGCGCTTTGCGCGCGCATAGCGACAACATAGATACGATCGACATTCTTTCCACCGCCTCGCCGCCTTGGTTCATCCCGGAAACCACGAGCTTGCTCGACCAATTGCACGCCTTCCGGGAACGGCGCGAACATTTCGCCATCGTCGTCGACGAATATGGCAGTTTGATGGGCGTAGTGACGCTTGAAGATATCCTGGAAGAAATCGTCGGCGAAGTCTTCGACGAATATGACGTTAGCGTACCGGGCGTCCGCCCGCAAGCCGATGGCAGCTATATCGTCAATGGCAGCGTCACGATCCGCGACCTGAACCGGGAATTCGACTGGCGCTTGCCGGACGAAGAATCGGTCACCATCGCCGGGTTGGTTTTGCACGAGGCAAGGCAGATTCCCGACGCAGGCCAAGTGTTCAATTTTTACGGGCTAAGGTTCGAGATTTTGCGCCGCCAGCGCAATCAAATCACTTCGCTTAGGATCACTCCCCCCAAGCAATCCAAGGTTGCCTAAACCGTTTTTATGCTCGAATTTGGATCACAATCCGCGCCGCTTGTGCGGTGCGGGATAAGTTGAACTTTTTAGGTGACATTTCTTGAAATTTTTAGTAGGGTATTAGTCATTCTAGTGTATAATTGTATTTATATAATAAAAATACATAAAATTGTATTTTTTAAGTTCGGGGAGTTTAAAAAATGGGAAATAATATTTTAATTGGTTCTTTGTCGCAGTACAAATTAGTAATCAAATTACCCTCAGACGCGACAGTATTGACCGCAGCAAAACTGATGAGCGAGCATAATATCGGCGCCATCATGGTCGTAGACCAAGACGATCTGGTCGGGATATTTTCGGAACGCGATCTGGTGAAGCGAGTCGCCGCCAAGGGCTTGGCGCCGGAAAAAACCCAGCTGCGCGAAGTCATGACCACAAATCCTGTCACCTTGTCGCATGGCGACAATTTGCAGCAAGCCATGGATTTGATGAGACAACATCGGTTCCGCCACCTTCCGATCAAAGAAGACGGCAAAATCACCGGCATGGTGTCTTTACGGGATTTGTTCGGCGCTATTTACGAAGACATGCGCGACAATATCAACAAGAAAGATGCCATATTGTTCGGCGAATCTTATGGCATAGCCGCCTGATAAAGAAGCTTATTGTTTATAGTATTGGATCGCGGGGCTTAACAGCCCCGCGTTGCTTTTATTACGAAGCGGATGCCAGATGGGACAAAACCTGCCCCACAAGAGGAGAAAATCTTTGTCCGGTTTTTTCATCCGCAAGCTGCACTTGTCCTAACGGCGCGGGAGAGGCAGTCAAAGCCCCCACATCATTTTCCTGTCTCGTATTAGCCCCTGCCCCGTCATTGTTGTTGGCAGCGGCATAGCGGAAATAGGCCAAGATAAATACACGCACCGCCGAAGTCAGGCTGGAACTTCCCCGATTAGAGTCAACCAAGGTGCAGATATCGCGCACGCTGCATTTTTCACGTTCGCAGATTTCCGACAAAGCGCCCCACATTTCAGGCTCTAAACGCATGCTGGTACGGTGGCCTGCGACGACAATGTTTCTATTTATCAGAGAGCTCATTATGCAAAACAATCCTTTCCTGCGGGCATTTCTACGCCACAAACATTTACTACTATAGATTGTAATATGTTTCAATTTGCAATTAATATGCCATTTGCGCCTATGGCTATTTGTGGCATTAATGCCATATCTTAATATGTTTGTTTCTTTAAAAGAAACTGCCCTGAATCTATGTTGCAATCTAAGGATTAAGAAAAAGTTAATGCTTCAAAATTATTTCAAAGGCATGTAAACCCGTGTCAAATTCTTGCCGCAGCAGCGAATTTATTAGCCTATGCGCCTCGATTCTAGTCATGGAAGACAACTTTTCGTCCGTGATGGTTAGCCGCAAATGCGTCCCCCCCGACGCGCCAGGATTCTGATTGTGAAAATGCCCGGCATGTAAATGCGAATTGTCTTCTATTTTCAGAACGCTCGGGCTTAAGGCCTCGCGCAGTATTTTTTCAATCCGGGATATTCTGTTCATACAGGATTTTTGGCAATTATAAATAGAAAAATTAACTCTTTGTGCTATTGTTAAGGTTTACAGAAACTTTCGGACCATGGCCAGAAAAAAACTAAAAACCGAGGTACAGGATAATACCCCCAAACGGCCATGCGACCATCAAGGCTGCGCGGAAACGGGCGAATACCGCGCGCCCAAGCACCGCAACCATTTGAATGAATATTTCTGGTTCTGCCTGGATCACGTGCGCAATTACAACCTGTCTTGGAATTACTTCGCCGGTCTGAACGAAGACCAGGTGGAACAGACGCGACGCGAGGACATAGTATGGGAAAGACCGTCCTGGCCGTTCGGGGCGGCACGAAATTACAACAAGATGAAACGCGCTTTTGACCGCAAATGGCGGGAATTCCTTGAAGATTCCGACATAGAGGTAGAGAATATATTTAGAAAAAGCGCTAACCCCCATAATCCCATGCCGCAAAACTTTGACCGCAGCTACATCCAAGCCACCGCCGTTTTAGGGCTGGAGCCTACGTTTGATTTCGAGGCGATTAAACGGCAATATAAATTCCTGGTCAAAAAATTCCATCCCGACGCCAATGGCGGCGACAAGCAGGCCGAAGAAAAATTCAAAACCATCAACGAGGCGTTTCAAACTCTAAAACGCGCCCTGAACGCATAAGCCATGAATCTGGACAACGTTTCCCAAGGCAGCAAGGCGCATGCGCTATCCGCCCCGGACATCCAAATTTCGGTGCGGCAGACTTTCGGCATCGATTCCGACATGCAAGTCCCCGCCTTTAGCAGCGCAAGCGAATATGTGCCGCAGCAGGACGACGCCTATTGCTTTCACCGCGAAACCACCCTGGCCTTGCTGGCGGGCTTTGCGCATAACCGCAGGGTTCTGGTGCAGGGCTATCACGGCAGCGGCAAATCGACCCATATCGAACAGATCGCCTCGCGGCTGAATTGGCCTTGCGTGCGCGTCAATCTGGACAGCCATATCAGCCGCTTCGATCTTTTGGGCAAAGACGCGATCACGCTGCGCGACGGCAAGCAAGTCACCGAATTCCGCGACGGCATTCTTCCCTGGTCGGTGCAAAATCCTGTCGCCCTGGTTTTCGACGAATACGATGCCGGAAGGCCCGATGTCATGTTCGTTATCCAGCGCGTTCTTGAATCCAGCGGCAAGCTGACTTTGCTGGATCAAAACCGTATCCTGCACCCCCATCCCTATTTTCGCCTGTTCGCCACATCCAACACTATCGGGCTAGGCGACACCACCGGGCTTTATCACGGCACGCAACAAATCAACCAGGGACAGATGGACCGATGGAATATCGTCGTCAGCCTGAATTATCTTTCCTCCGAAGAAGAAATAGCGATTGTTTTAAGCAAGGTTCCAAGCTTCAACAATAAAAAAGGCCGCGAAGACATAGCCGCGATGGTGCAGCTGGCCAATCTGACCCGCCAAGGATTCATCGCCGGAGATCTTTCGACCGTCATGTCGCCGCGCACCGTCATCACCTGGGCGGAAAACTTTGAAATATTCAAAGACCGCCGTTTCGCGTTCGTCTTATCGTTCTATAATAAATGCGACGACAGCGAAAAGCCGGTTTTGCAGGAATACTATCAGCGTTGTTTCGGCGAAGAGTTGTTGTCATCCTAAGATGACCGGAAAGAAATCAAGCCAAGCACAAGAAACCGCCTTTGAGACGGCGCAGCGCGCCGCCGCCGCATGCCTGCGCGCGGTTTCAGAAATTCCGGACATAAAGATCGCCTATGGCGCGACCCCGGTTTTGGATGACACACACAAAATACGGCTTTCTTTGGCACGTGGAGAAGATGCCGGGAATTACCGCCAGCAGCTGCGCGGTGAATCCGACGCCGCCGCCAGCCGTAAAAAAAATCACGACCCGGATTTTCACAAGAGTTTTCCCCTGCAAGGGCTAGCCGCGCGCGAAGTTTTTAACGCTTTGGAGCAAGCCCGTGCCGAAGCCGTCACCGCCAAGCATTATAAAGGCGTTAAATCCAACTTGGCGCGGCGTTACAGCGTG
>CAYRVJ010000056.1:0-1771 GCA_964427785.1 uncultured Alphaproteobacteria bacterium
GCAACCGCCGATGCCGCCAACACCGTTTCGATTTTCGGCCTGAACGCCGCCAGCAAATCCGCGCTTACGACCAATAATGGCGGCCAACCTGCGCAAGCCGGACAGCAAGCCGCAGCCGGATTGCAAATAGGCGTTGAAGGCTTGGAAAACGCAACCGCAACAGAACAAAATATCATCGCCAACCTTGTACAAAAAGGTTCGGCCAAACAAATTTCTCTGCAAGGAGAAGCAAAGTCCCCCGCTCCTGCCGCCGACGCCCTACCCCTCACGTCCCCCCTAGCGGCAGGAGCACCCCCTATCGAAGACCGTTCGATTCGCTTGATGCGCCAAATAGACACTGGCGCGAAACCCGCAACCGATGCCGCCCTTGGCGTCAAGGCGGAAAGCCCGCAAGCCAATCAAACGCAAATTTTGCCGCAGCTGATACAGCAAGCGCAGCAACCGGCCCCGGCCAATTTCAGCGAAGCCGCAGCGCAGATCAATTTGACGCCAGCAGCGACAGCCCCTGCCGCAGAGCAAGTCGCTTTTCATATCGGCAAATCGGCCAAATCCGGCACCGACCGCATCCGCATCAACTTGACCCCGGAAGATTTAGGCCGGGTGGAAATCAAGCTGGACATGCATAAAGACGGCCAGATCAAGGCGGTTATCGCCGCCGACAAGCCGGAAACTATGGAATGGCTGATGCGCGACGCCAAGCAATTGGAACGCGCGCTGCAAGACGCCGGATTCAAGACCGACAGCAACAGCCTGCAATTCCAGCAGCGCGACGCTTCGGCAGGGCAGCAAAACAGCTTCGCCCAGCTTGCGCAAGAACGCCAGGATCAAAACAACCATTACCGCGCGCAGAGCAAGCCACTTTACAACGACGCCAATACCATTATGGCGGATCAAGTGATTGTCAAAAACATAAGCCACAATAGTGGCGTAAACATATTGGTCTAGGAGAAGAAAATGAATATTCCAGGCATCACATCGGGCACGTCGCAAACCAGAAATACCGGAATTGCGAAAGATTTCGATCAATTCTTGTACTTGCTGACCACCCAATTGCAGAACCAAGACCCGTTGGAGCCGATAGAAACCAGCGAATTCACCAATCAATTGGTGCAATTCGCCAATGTCGAACAAAGCATCAAGCTGAACGACAATGTCAGCACATTGATCGGCTTGCAACACGCCAACAGCAACGTCACCATGCTGGGCTATATCGGCAAGGAAGTCGAAGCCGCAGGCGAAAATCTTCCCCTGGTCGACGGCAAGGCGAAATTCAAATACGCCGTAACCGAAAAGGCCGATGTGCTTACCATAACGATCAAGGATAAAAGCGGCAGCGTTATCCGCGATCTGACCGGTTCCGCCGAAGCAGGCCCGCATGAAATCGCCTGGGACGGCAAGGACAATAACGGCAATCTGGTAGACGACGACACGTATGTGATCGATGTCAAGGCCATTAAGAACAACGGCGGCACGCCGAAGAACTTGGATGTTTACACCGCGATCATCGGACGCGTGAATGCGATCAACACAGATCAGGGCCTTGCCAGCGTAGTCATCGGCAAAGTCGCGATACCGGTCGGAAATATTTTAAGCGTCCGCGAAGCGAAGCTATAGAAAAACCCCAGGCGCAGCATGCAGCGCGCCTTTTTCCACCAAGTAGGAAAACACGATAAAAGGAGTTCAAGATGAGTGTCTTTAACGCGCTTGTCACCGGTGTTTCCGGTTTAACCGCCCAATCCCAAGCCTTGGCGACGATTTCCGACAACATCGC
>CAYRVJ010000056.1:1871-7208 GCA_964427785.1 uncultured Alphaproteobacteria bacterium
TTTCCGGTTTAACCGCCCAATCCCAAGCCTTGGCGACGATTTCCGACAACATCGCCAACGTCAACACCATTGGTTACAAACGGGTTTCCACAAGATTCTCGACGCTGGTTACGCAGTCGAACGAACAGGTTCACTCCCCCGGCGGCGTGCGCTCCAACCCCTTCCATTCGGTCGACGTCCAAGGTCTGCTGCAAAGCACCGGCGGTGCCACCGATATCGGCATCGAAGGCAAAGGCTTTTTCATTGTCAATGCGTCTTCTGTTCCCGCAGCCGGCGACGAATATGTTTATACGCGCGCTGGCGCCTTTACGCCGGACAACCAAGGCTATTTGAAAAACACCGCCGGATATTACCTGCAAGGCTGGCCGCTGGACGCCAGCGGCAACATTCCGACCAACAGCTCGTCGCTGACTTCGGTCGAAACCATCAACCTGTCCAACGTGACCGGATCGCCGCGCGCGACTAGCGAAATATCCTTAGGCTTAAACCTTCCGCCGACGGACGCGACCGGCACTATCCGCACCACCCAGGTGACGATGTATGACACCTTGGGGATCGGACAAAACGTGACCATGAACTGGCGCAAGAACGCCGCCGCAAACACCTGGGAATTGTATTTTTCCGGCATGACCGCCCCTAACGCTGCTGCCGGTTACTACAGCGCCGCAACAGCCCCTCCAGGCGCGGCAGGCTTCACGGCATCGGTTTTGGACGGAACGGCGGGTAACTTTTTGACCGTCACCTTCAACACCGACGGAACACTGGCCGACATGCAGATCGGCGGCGCTTCGATCATCAACGACACATCGGGCCTTGTGAATATGCGATTCAACTTCGCGGGTTCCGGCGCATCGTCGACGCAGAATATCGGCTTCAATTTTGGTCTGGCTTCGGCGGAAACCACTACCGGTTTCGTCAACCAAGTAGGCCAGGTCGGCGGTGATTACAGCTTGAATTTCGTCAACCAGGACGGCGTCGCGCCCGGCACCTATATCGGCGTCAACATAACGTCGGAAGGCATCGTTACCGCGCTGTTCGATAACGGCGAAACCCGCCCGATTTACAAAATCCCGCTTGCCGACTTCCCATCCACCAACAGTTTGCAGGCAAAAAACGGCAACACGTATTCGCAAACCGTGAATTCCGGTAACCTTATCTTACGCGAAGCCCAAACATCGGGTGCAGGCCGTATCGCGCCGAACAGCTTGGAATTCTCGACCGTGGATATCGCCAAGGAATTTTCGGACATGATTCTGACCCAAAGAGCCTATTCGGCGAACACCAAGGTTATCAGCACCGCCGACGACATGCTGGAAGAAATGCTCCGCACGGTCGGCTAGGAAAAGTTTTAGTAAATAAATTACTAATCGAGTTCTACTCCCCCCTAGATCCCGGCCGAAAGGTCGGGATTTTTTTTGGCAGGGAACAGCCGAACAAGGCTGCTTTTGGCAGTGATAAAAAAAACACATATCCCTGTCCTTCAGGACATAGGGAATGAAAATTCAAAACAAACTAGGCAATTTTTGCCTGCTGTTAAGATTTTGTTCACTATAATGGGAGTATATCTGGATTAAGCCACAGAAAAATCTTGTTTTTTTATTCCGTCTTTTTTCAAAAAAATATTAATACAAAAGCCTTTAGGGAGTTAGATACAGTGAGCGTCAGCGAAACCATGCGTAATCTGGGCCCAAGCCGGCTTGCCCCTATTGCCGCGATATTCGTGGGATTAATAGGCTTTTTCGTCTATATCGCCACCAATATTTCCGCGCCCAATATGAGTCTTTTGTACAACGATCTTGAAGCGCGCGACAGCGGCCAGATCATCGCCAAGCTGGAATCCATGAACATACCGGTACAAGTCAAGGGCGATGGGTCACAAATATTCGTCCCCGGCGATCAGGTCGCAAAGCTGCGGATGCTTTTGGCGCAAGAAGGATTGCCCAATGGCGGCAATCTTGGATATGAAATTTTTGATAAATCGGACGGGCTTGCCACCAGCAGCTTCGTGCAAAACATTAACCTGGTGCGCGCGCTCGAAGGCGAATTGTCACGCACCATTTCATCCATCGGCCCTGTTAAATCCGCAAGGGTGCATTTGGTCCTGCCCCACCGCGAAATGTTCTCGCGCACCCGCCAGGAGCCAAGCGCGTCTATCGTTCTGCAAATGCGCGCCGGACGGCTTGACCGTTCTCAAGTCGCCGCCATCCAGCATTTGGTCGCAGCCGCCGTTCCTGGCCTGAAGCCTGCGCAAATATCTATTGTCGACAACCAAGGCTCGCTTTTGGCGCGCGGCGGAGAGGATGCCTCTGCGCTTAGCCTAGCCACTTCAGAAGAAAACCGCCTGAACTTTGAAAGAAGGGTCGCTTCGGACATAGAATCTTTGTTGGAAAGATCCATCGGCCCCGGCAAAGTCCGCGCCGAAGTTTCTGCGGAAATGGACTTCGACCGCATTACGTTAAGTTCAGAAACCTATGACCCCGAAAGCCGCGTCGTAAGATCGCAGCAAACTGTCGAAGAAAGCGGCCAAAGCCAAGAAGGTGGTGGATCAGGCGAAGTAGGCGCCGCAGGAAACCTGCCGCCGGGCCAGGAAAGCGGCGCCGCCGGAAGCACGAACAAGAACAACCGCACCGAAGAAACGGTCAATTACGAAATTTCCAAAACCGTAAAACAAGAAGTGCGCGAAAGCGGCCAGGTCAAAAAACTGTCCATCGCCGTTTTAGTCGATGGAACCTACACAACCGACGCCGAGGGCAAACAAACCTACCAACCCCGCCCCGAAGACAATTTGAAGCAGATCGAAACCTTGGTCAAATCGGCGATCGGCTTTAACGAAGAACGCGGCGACACGGTCGAAATCGTCAATATGCAATTTGTGCAGCCGGAGCCTTTGTCGGACGAAGAATTAAGCGACGGCAGCATTATGGGATTCGACAAAAGCGAAATCATGAAGCTGGTCGAAACCCTGGTCATGGGCATTGTCGGCGTATTGGCGCTGCTTTTGGTAGTGCGCCCGATGATGACCAAGCTGCTTGAACCGGCCGGCGCAGGCGGCGCAAGAATCGCACCGAGCCGCCCTATGCAGCAATTGGCCGGGCCGGATAGCGGCGCGGGAATTCCAATGGAAGAAATGGATGTATCGAATCCGGAGCTGGATGAAATGATCAATTTGAAACAGATCGAAGGCCGGATCAAAGCGTCGTCGCTGAAACGCATCGGCGAGATCGTGGAAAAGCATCCCGAAGAAACCCTGACGATTATCCGTTCGTGGATGTATCAAGGAAAGAAGAATCACGATGATTAATGATATGCATGAGGTCATAGCATATGGCTACAGATAACAGAAACCTTACCGGACCGGAAAAAGCGGCGCTTTTGATGCTGACCATCGGCGAAGAAAACGCCGGCAAACTTTTTTCGATGATGCACGACGACGAAATCCGTGAAATGTCGCAGGCGATGTCCTCGCTTGGCCAGGTCGGCGCGGGCACGACCGAAAAGCTGGTGATGGAATTCGCCGAAAACTTTTCGACCGCAGGCGCGGTCGGCAGCTATGAAACGGCGGAAAGGCTTCTGGGAAAAGTCCTCGACAAAAGCAGACTTAACAACATTATGGACGAAATCCGCGGCCCCGCCGGGCGGACCCTGTGGGACAAGCTGGACAACGTCAACGAGAACATTCTCGCCAATTACTTGAAAAACGAATACCCCCAGACAGTCGCCGTCGTTCTGTCGCGCATCAGTTCGGAACACACCGCCAAAGTTTTAGGCGTATTGCCGGAAAACTTTTCGATGGAAGTAATTATGCGCATGCTGCGCATGGATTCGGTGCAAAAAGAAGTCCTTAGCGACGTGGAAAAAACCCTGCGCACCGAATTTATGAGCAACCTGGCCCGGTCGCAGCGCCGCGACCCGCACGAAGTCATGGCGGAAATTTTCAACAGCTTCGACCGCAATACCGAATCGCGCTTTATGTCCGCGCTGGAAGAAAGGCAGCGCGATTCCGCCGACAAGATCAAGGCCCTGATGTTCACCTTCGACGATCTGGCCAAATTGGACAGCAGTTCGGTGCAAACGCTGCTCCGCGTTGTGGAAAAGGACAAGCTGCCGCGCGCTTTAAAGGGCGCGTCGCAAGCGGTCAAGGATCTGTTCCTAAGCAATATGTCCGAACGCGCCGCCAAATTGCTGCGCGAGGACATAGACGGCCTGGGCCCGGTACGTTTGCGCGAAGTCGACGAGGCGCAAATGGCCATCGTCAGCCAAGCCAAAGATCTTGCGGCAAAAGGCGAAATCGTTATCGCCAGCGATTCTTCGGACGATCAACTGGTATATTAAAGCATGGAAAATATGGCATCCCAATCCGAATCTTCGCAAAACAAGAAGTTCATCTTCGACCAAGAGTTCGAAGCGCCTCAGCCCCGTGGCGGCAAAGCCAAAGAGGCGCAAGAACCGGTTTTTAACGCCAAACAGGTCGAGGAAATCAAAGCGCAAGCTTTCGCCGAAGGCCAAGAAGCTGGCCGTAAAGAGGCCTTGGCCGGCATCGAGCAAAAAACTCTTTCTGCCGCAGAGAATATTCAGAAATCTTTAAGCGGGCTATTCGGCAATCTTTCCGAAATTCAAAACATCCTGACATTAAAGGCCGCAGGTCTGGCATCGCAATGTCTGCGCCGGATCATGCCCAAATTCATCGCGCAAAACGGCGACGGCGAAATGCTGGCGCTGTTGCAAGAGGCCTTGCAAGCCGGGCTTTTGCCGCAACAGATGACGATCAAACTGCATCCCGACACATTGATCCGCTTGCAGCCTGTGATCGAACAGCAAACGCAAGCGGCGGACATATCCCAATTGCGCCTTATGGCCGACCCGGCTTTGCAAGCAAGCGATTGCAAAATCGAATGGGACGGCGGCGGACTCGAACACATGCCTGCAAAAAGCTGGGCGCAAGTATCCGCCATCCTGGACCGTGCCCTGCCCGCAGGCTTTGCGGAGAAACTTGTGCAAGAAGACGCCAATTCCGTTGATTCCGAAAGCCCGGCTCGGGCAGAACCGATTTTATGACCATTTAAAAGGGGAAGTACATCATGTCAGAAAATAAAGATAATTTGAATTTAAACGAGCTTGGCGAATCCGCCGAAGGCAGCAAGCCTGCGGCCGACGAGAATGCGCGCGTTGCGCAATCCGCGCGCGACCTTGAAGCGATCGGCCAAATCCCCGTAAAAGTTTCAGCCGTTCTGGGCCAAGCGCATATGCAAGTCAATCAGTTGCTGAAGCTGGGCCGGGGCGCGGTCGTCGAGTTGGACCGCCGGGTCGGCGAAGCGATCGACATATATGTCAACAACC
>CAYRVJ010000056.1:7308-8634 GCA_964427785.1 uncultured Alphaproteobacteria bacterium
GTCGTCGAGTTGGACCGCCGGGTCGGCGAAGCGATCGACATATATGTCAACAACCGCCTTGTCGCGCGTGGCGAAGTCGTGATCGTGGACGACAGGCTGGGCGTGACCATGACCGAAATCATTAAATCGGAACAAGGCAGTTAATGCCGACGCAGAGCAACATCATGCAGCAAACGCCTGAAAAAACGCCGCAAACCGGCACCGCCAAAGCGCTGGACCCGTCCATTGAAATGGCGCTGTATTTCCGCCCCGCATTGGATTACGCCACGATCGGCGGGCTGGCGGCCGCTGCGGCTTTGCTTGCCCTTGCCGTCGCTTTGGGCGGCGCTGCCACTTTGTTCTTGGATTTGCCGTCTTTTCTGTTGGTAGTCGGCGGCACGCTGGCCATCACCACAGCTAGTTTTTCCATCGAAGACGTCAAGCAAACCGGGAAAATTTTGCGTAAAGCGATGATCTATTCCGTGCGCGACCCAAGCCAGGTAGGCATCATGATGATTCAACTTGCCGAACAAGCGCGCAAGGCCGGGCCGCTGACCTTGGAAACGCTGCTGCCGCAAATCCAGCATGAAAGCTTTTTATACCGCACCTTATCGCTGGTCGTAGACGGAACCGCCCTGCCCGACATAGAGCGCATTCTGCGCAAAGAATTATCCGCCACCATGTCCCGCCACCTGAAAAGCGCGAGCATCCTTCGCCGGGCCGCCGACGTAGCGCCCGCCATGGGATTGATCGGCACGCTGGTCGGGCTTGTGCAAATGCTTGGGTTTTTAGACAGCCCCGATAAAATCGGCCCATCCATGGCTTTGGCCTTGCTGACCACTTTGTACGGAGCCTTGCTTGCCAACCTTGTTTTCCTGCCATTGGCCGCCAAGTTGGAGCGTAATTCCAGCGAAGAAGAGCTTATCAACACGCTTTATATGACCGGCGCCAGTTCGATCATGCGTAAAGAAAACCCGCGCCGCTTGGAAATGATGATCAACACCGTATTGCCCCCAGCAAAACGGATCCAATATTTTAACTAACAAGAAAAGACGATTTGAAGGAGTAGAAAAATGCGAGTTCTGATCATAGGCACATTGGACGGCAATATGTCCGCCGCCGGTAAGATTGCCCTGGAGCGCGGCGCCAAAGTGGCCCATGTCGAGGACATTGACGCCGCATTGAACGCGCTGCGTTCCGGCCAAGGCGCGGATCTGATCATGATCGACGTCAAGCTGAATATCAGCAAGTTGGTACACTCGCTGACCGAAGAACGCATCCACCTGCCCGTTGTCGCTTGCGGCATCGGCACCGACGCCAGCGGCGCGGTGCAAGCCATCAAAGCCG
>CAYRVJ010000056.1:8644-8858 GCA_964427785.1 uncultured Alphaproteobacteria bacterium
GCGGCGATCCTCGAGGCCGCGACCGAAGAAACCAGCAGCTTTATTTTCCGCGACCCGGTCATGGCGCGCACCGTCGCGCTGGTCGATCAAATCGCGTCCAGCGAGGCAAGCGTTTTGATTTCCGGAGAATCCGGAACCGGCAAAGAAGTCATGGCGCGATATATCCACGGCAAAAGCAAACGCGCGAAAGAAAAATTCGTATCGCTTAACTGCG
>CAYRVJ010000057.1:0-8783 GCA_964427785.1 uncultured Alphaproteobacteria bacterium
GCATAGCCACCATGGCGTCGCGCATCGCGGCCAGGTCGACCACGGCGGGAACGCCGGTGAAATCCTGCATCAGAACCCGCGCCGGGCGGAAAGCGATTTCGCGATCGGATGTTTTGGTCTTCATCCATTCGGCAATCGCCAGAATATCGTCTTTGGTAACCGACCTGCCGTCTTCGTTGCGCAGCAGGTTTTCAAGCAGCACTTTCATGGAAAAGGGCAGAACCCCGATATTGCCTAGTCCATTTTTAGAGGCCTCTTCCAGGCTGTAATAGGTGTATTTCTCCTTGCCGACTTTCAGGGTTTGCTGGCTCTTAAAGCTATTAGGATGGGACATGGATGGCTCCGCAGGGCTGAAAATAAATGGGAAAGGAGAAAATACAGGGGGACTCTATAGTAATTAGAATACTTCTAAAAAAAGGTAAAGATTTTGCTGGCGTTGTAAAGGGGCGGCATTATAAATAGCCAAAGAATCCTCCATACACCTTGTAATGGGACACAATCCGTGGCTATGGCCGAAACTTCCCGAAATGACCGGTTTTCCGTAAGCAATATCGATTTGCGGCGCGGATGGCGGTATTTGCAGAAAAATTTGAGCTTTTCCCTGCCGTCCGGCAGGATTATGCGGATTGAGGGCGCAAATGGCAGCGGCAAAACAAGCCTATTGCGTCTTTTGGCCGGATTTTTGCCGCAAGGCGACGCCAAGATTTCCTGGGACGGCGCTTCCTTAAGCGCGGCGAGCGCAGAGCATCAATCCCGCATCGCCTGGGTCGGGCATCAAGATGGAATATGCAAACAGCTATCCGCTTTAGAAAATATGCAAAGCGGCCTTTATGGCGGAGGCCCAGTCGAATGGGAAAACGCGTTGCGGTATTTCGGGCTTGGCGATGTCATGCGGTTGAAGTCCGATTATTTGTCGCAAGGGCAAAGACGAAAGGCGGCGCTTGCGCGGCTATTGCTGCAACAGGACAAGCCGCTTTGGCTTTTGGACGAACCTTTCGCGCATCTAGACCAGGCGTCTTCCCTGGCATTGGCCGGGTTATTACAAAAGCAGGCGGATAAATCGGGTATAATCTTATTCACTTGCCATGGAGACGCGCCGCTTAATTGCGCGGAAATATTGGTGTTGTCATGAGCAGGGCGCAGTTTTTGCCAATTTACCGCCGGGAACGCATGGTATTCTTGCGCGACATTTCGGAATGGGCGGTCGCGCTATTGCTATTTTGCTGCGTGCCGCAATTGTTTTTCTGGACATTGCCGGCGGCATCTTTGCAAGACCCGCTTGTCGTAATCGGCATAATTTATGCCAGCCAGCTTTTGGGAATCGCGCTTTACGCGCGCGGCCTTTTTACAGAAGACTCACATAGCGGCTATTTGGACCAGCTGCGTTTGGATAGCGCGGCGCTATACTATTATGTTTGGTCCAAGATAGCCTTGCAAGCCGCATGCATCGTTTTTCCGATGGTGATTTTAATGGCGGCTTTTTTTCCGCTTTCCAAGATCGCGCTTGGGGATGTGCAGTCTTTATTGCTGCCTTTGGCATTGTTCCTTTGCGGTATGGCGCTTGTTCTGCTTTGTATGGTTTTGGGTGCGTTGCTGTCGGCGGCGCGCGGCGGGGCGGGGCTACTGTATATTTTGCTGCTGCCATTGGCTTTGCCGCCGCTGTGGTTTGCGGTGGCTTGGTCTAAAGACTTTCTTTTGGCAGAAAACTGGGTTTCATCTGCCGCGTTTTTAGGCGCCTATATTTTGACAGCCATGGTTGCGGCCCCGCCGATGATCGTTTATTGTTTAAAAAAATCGGGATAATATGACAGCTTATTTCCATTATTTCGCCAATCCCACGAGGTTCCAAGCTTTTGCAAACAAAGCCGCCCCTATTTTCGCATGGGCGATTTTGCCGCTTGCGGCGGCGGGGCTTTACGGCGCGCTTTGGGCGTCGCCGCAAGATTATCTGCAAGGCGATGCCGCGCGTATTATGTATGTGCATGTGCCCGCCGCCTGGATGGCGATGCTCGCCTATGCGATAATGGCAACGTTCAGCTTTTTTTATTTGGTGTGGCGGCATGCGGTTGCCGACGTTCTGGCCCGGTCTTGCGCTTTGCCGGGGATATGCTTTACGGCCCTTGCGCTGATTACAGGCATGCTTTGGGGCAAGCCGTCTTGGGGCGCAGCCTGGGTGTGGGATGCGAGGCTGACTTCGGTTCTGGTATTGCTGCTGCTGTTTTTGGGATATGCGCTTTTGTTGCGCGCTTTCGACGATCCATTGCAATCTAGCCAGGCGGGGGCGGTTCTCGCAGTCATCGGCGCGGTCAACCTGCCGGTGATAAAATTTTCTGTCGATTGGTGGAACACGTTGCACCAGCCTTCCAGCGTATTGCGGCTGGACGGCCCCACAATTCATTCGAGCATGCTTTGGCCGCTATTGACGATGGCCGCGGCCTATGCTTGCCTGCTAATTTGGGCTGTTTTAATTGGCGCGCAAAGCGGCATCGTATGGCGGAAATATTATATTCAACAAGCCAATCTTTCTTATGATTCAAAGGATGGCATATGATGTGGAATGACTTTGCCGCCTATGCCGCAATGAGCGGCCATGGAATTTATGTCTGGGCCAGTTATGGGATCAGCCTCATCGTTCTGACGGGGCTTGTGCTTTACTTGCGAAGAAACCTAAAACGCGCGCTAGATTTAATATGAAACCGAAACACCGCCGTTTAATCTATATTCTGATCGCCCTGGCGGGATTGTCCGGCGCAGGGTATTTGATTTCCATAGCCTTGCGTGAAAACTTGCAATATTTCTTTACGCCCGGCGATCTTGTCGCGGCCAATATCCGGCCAGGCGAAATTATCCGGCTTGGCGGTATGGTGGAGCAGGGAAGCATCAAGCGCGATCCATCATCCGTTGTCATTCGTTTTCGTATTACCGATTTTACAAGTGGCGTCGATGTCGAATATAGCGGCCTTTTGCCCGACCTATTTGCAGAAAACCAAGGCACGATAGCGACGGGGAAATTCGGCGCGAACGGCGTGTTTTATGCCGAAACAATCTTGGCTAAGCATGATGAAACTTATATGCCGCCTGAGGTGGCGGCCTCTATGAACAAGCAGAAAAAAAAGGGACAGAATGAATAAATCCATGTTTTTTCTTCCGCTCGCTATCGCGGCTGCGCTTGTCATCTTGTTTGCCGTTGCGTTGCGCATGCCGCAGCAAGATGTTCCACAATCTGCGTTGATTGGCAGGGCCGCTCCTGCCTTGCCGCAAGATGTCTTGGCGGGTCAGATGCCGCAAAGCCTTAGCGATAAAAGGACGCTGGTGAATTTCTTCGCAAGCTGGTGCGCGCCATGCAAGGCGGAACATGGCTTGTTGCAGCAAACGGCCAAGGATTATCCGGACTTGCAAATAATCGGCGTCGCCTATCGCGATAGCGCGGAAAATATCGCCAATTACCTCGCCACACTGGGCAATCCTTATTCTGCCGTCGCGATCGGCGGTTTCCGTGAAATAGCCGATTGGGGGCTGACTGGCGTTCCGGAAAGCTTTTTGGTGGATGGGGACGGCATCGTGCGCCGGCATTGGGCGGGAGTTCTGGATGCTCAAAGCATCCAGCAAGCATTAAGGGTGGCGGATGCTACGGAAGAATAAATTTTTTATTTTTGTCATCCTAGTAGCAGTTTTATTGTATTGCAGCGCGGCGCAAGCGGTGTTGATCGAAGAACAATTATCCGACCCGGCTTTAGAGTCCCGCGCCCGCGCCATATCGCAAAAGCTGCGCTGCGTCGTTTGCCAGAACGAAACCATCGACGCGTCGGGGTCTATGGTGGCGCAAGATTTGCGCAAGCTGGTCCGGCAAAGATTGGCTGAAGGCGACAGCGATCAGGATGTTCTGGATTATATTTCTGCGCGTTATGGCGAATTCGTTCTGCTTGATCCGCCGCTGTCGCCGCGTAATGCGCTGCTTTGGGGTTTACCGTTTTTACTGCTGGCGGGCGGTGGAATGTGGATAATTCGTAAAAATTTACCAGAAAAACAAATAAAATAACGATTTATTGATTTATTCAAAAATTTAATTTTGATAGGTTGTTTCCCATCATAATAAAATTCTTATAATGAGGGAAAGATGGCTTCCATTAATTCACGCCCAAATGCTGCCGTTTTATCCGGCACAGCAGACGCCCAAATGATGACGGGCATTGCTGCCAATAGGAATGATTCCGTTCAAGCGTTCATGAATGCCTATGGAAAACTTATCAGAGGAATCGTGGGCAGGTGCTTTAATCCAAGATCCACCGATTTTGAAGATTGTGTAGAAAATGTTTTTGTCCGTGTTTGGAGAAAAGCGGGCCAATACGACCCCAAGCGCGCCTCCTTGGCTGCATGGGTTTCCAAAATTACAAAAAATATTTGTACGGACAGGCTTCGCCAGGTAAAAATGGAAAATACAAAGCGCTCACAGCGCAACATTGAATATATTGCAGACGATGAAGGCGAACTATATCTGCTTGTTGAAGGCCCAGAATCTTCGGCCCAGGAAAGGCTCGAGATTCAAGGTAATGTTGACGCGGTTTTGCAAAGCTTGCCGCCTTTCCTGCAGGAAGCCGCCCTGTTGACGGGCTGCGGGGCGACTTATGAGCAAATCGCTGAAATCACAGACAGGCCGATCGGCACGGTTAAAAGCAAGTTGGCGAAAGAAAGACGCTGTGCCTTGCGCGACATGGCGAGGAGGTCTGACATCCCGGACGATACAAAAAATGTCGTGGATTTATTGGCCAGGGGCGGCAGGCCCGGCAGTGTAAAAGCCATTGCCCGTGCTAGGGGCTGTACATCAGAAAAAGTTGAAAGGATGGTGTGTGCGACGCAACGCGCGGTAATTTATCAACTAGCGGAAGGACGAGGTGGCAGGCGGATTGCCTAGTTTTCTGCGGATAAATGCCTGGCTGTTCCCTTGCCGTAAAAAATAGGCTATAAAAATAGTCGTGTTTTTTATGCAGCCGCCCGTTCTGTAACTTCTAGCCCTTATAAAGGTCCGATCATGGTATCCCTCGCCGTTTTGATTCTGCAAATCATTTCCATTTATATTTACATCATTATCGCAACGATCGTTATCAGTTGGCTGATCGGGTTTAACGTTTTGAACACGCGCAATCGGTTTGTTTCGGTCGTTAACGATTTTTTACAGCGTATCACCGAACCCGCGCTTGCACCGATCCGGCGCTTTGTCCCTTTGATCGGTGGGATCGATATTTCGCCTGTGGTTTTAATCTTGCTGTTGGTCTTCGCGCAAAATTTGATACGGGAATATTGGCTGTTTGCTATTTGATTGTTTGCGCCAAACCAAGGACGGTATTGAATTGCGGTTGATCTGCGCGCCGTCTTCGCGCCGAGTTGGAATTCATAACGTCGTAGAGGACGGCCATGGCGGCAAGGCGCTCAAAATATCTGTATCCGCGCCGCCAGAAGACGGCAAAGCCAACAAATCAGTCATAGAATTGCTGGCAAAGGCCTGGAAATTGCCCAAATCCCGCATTTCGATATTGCGCGGCGAGGCGCAAAAGCATAAAACGATCTTACTTTCCGGCGAGGCGCCGGAGTTGATGAAAAAACTTGGCGATTGGTGGCGGGATGAGTGATTTAAAAACAAAATATGCCGGTAAAATCATAGACGGCAAGGCGTTTGCCGAAAACATGCAATTGCAAATCGCCAAGGACACAGCGGCGCTAAAGCAAAGTGGCATAAAGCCAGGCCTGGCCGTGGTGCTGGTAGGGGATAATCCGGCATCGGCTGCCTATGTGCGCAACAAAAAAGCGATCGCAAGCAAGCTGGGATTTTATTCGGTCGATATCGAAAAACCCGCCTCGATCACGCAGCAAGAATTGCTGACGCTGGTAGACGATTTGAATGTGCGCGATGATGTCCATGGCATTTTGGTGCAACTTCCCTTGCCAAAGCATATCGACGAAGAAACCATTTTAGGCCGCGTCAACCCGCACAAAGACATCGATGGATTCCACGACGTCAATGCCGGAAAATTGGCCAAGGGCAAAAAAGACGGCTTCGTGCCTTGTACGCCTTTGGGCTGTTTATTGCTGCTCAAGGACCGCTTGGGCGATTTGTCCGGTAAAAAAGCGGTGGTGGTGGGCAGATCCAATATCGTCGGCGCGCCGATGGCGAATTTGCTGCGCCATGAAAACTGCACCGTGACTGTGGTGCACTCCAAAACCCGTGATTTGGCCATGGAATGCCGCAGCGCTGATATTTTGGTTGCCGCCATCGGCAAGCCCAAGTTTATAACCCGTGAATTCGTAAAGCCAGGCGCCACGGTCATAGACGTCGGCATCAACCGCATCGAAACCCCGGATGGCAACGGCAGGCTTGTGGGCGACGTCGATTTCGACGATGTGATAGAAATTGCCGGGGCGATAACGCCAGTGCCGGGCGGTGTCGGGCCGATGACCATCGCCTGTTTGATGCGCAATACGTTGATAGCGGCGCGGCGCTAATTATTCCACGGTGACGGATTTGGCCAGATTTCTTGGCTGATCGACGTCGGTTCCCTTTAGACAGGCGGCGTGATAAGCCAGCAATTGAATCGGGATGCTGTATAGTATCGGCGCTATGAAATGGTCGAATTCCGGCAGTTCCACCACGGGAACGGCGGGCATATTCAGGTGCTTTTTTCCCTTGGCGCAGGTCAGAACGATCAATTTTCCGCCGCGTGCCAGCACCTCGTGCAAATTGGACGCGGTTTTTTCGAAATATTTGTCGAATGGCGTGATTGCGACAATCGGCATGTTTTCGTCAATCAGGGCGATAGGGCCATGTTTCATTTCGCCTGCGGCATAGCCCTCGGCATGGATATAAGAAAGTTCCTTTAGCTTCAGCGCGCCTTCTAGCGCGACAGGATAAGACGGGCCGCGGCCAAGATATAAAACGTCGCGCGCCTCGTAAATATCGTGCGCCATTTCGCGCATACCTTCGTCCAGATCCAGAATCTTGCTGGCGAGGGCGGGAGCCTCGGTAAGATGTAAAATTAGCTCTTGCGCTTTTTTATTGTCGATAACCCCGCGCGTCAATGCTGCGTTGACCGCCAGCGCCGCCAGCACCATTAATTGCGTTGTGAACGCCTTGGTCGATGCGACGCCAATTTCAGGCCCGGCCAGGGTCGGAACCACCGCATCCGCTTCACGCGCCATGCTGCTGCTGGGCACGTTGACGACGGCGAGGCTGGGAAATCCTTGCTGTTTCATCAGCCGCAGTGCCGCCAGCGTGTCGGCGGTTTCCCCGGACTGGGAAATGAATATTCCCATGCCGCCGTCTTGCAGCACCGGGTCGCGATAGCGGAATTCAGACGCGATATCGAGATCCACCGGAATACGCGCCAGCTGTTCAAACCAGTATTTGGCGATCATGCCGCTGTGATAAGACGTTCCGCAAGCGACGATGTGAAGTCTTTTGACCTGGCCCCAAGGCATCGGCATCTGCGGCAGATGCAGCGTGCGGCTTTGCGGGTGCAGATGCGCGTGCAAAGTGTCGCCCAGGACGGCGGGTTGTTCGTAAATTTCTTTGTGCATGAAATGGCGGTGGTTGCCCTTGCCGATCATCGCGCCGGACACGGCGGATTGCACGATCTTGCGTTCGACCTTACCGTTGTCTACGCCATAGATTTGTACGGTATCGCGTGACAAAACCGCCCAGTCGCCTTCTTCAAGGTAACTTATCCTATCGGTCAAGGGAGCAACCGCCAACGCGTCCGATCCCAGATACATTTCGCCGTCGCCATATCCGACCACAAGCGGGCTGCCTTTGCGCGCGCCAATCAAAATTTCGTGCCCGGCGAATATCATCGCTAGCGCGAATGCGCCTTGCAGCCGGGGCAGGGATTTGGCGACAGCTTGGACGGGATCAAGCCCTTGCGCCAAATGATAATCTAAGAGATGAACCACCACCTCTGTATCGGTGTCTGATGTGAATTTATGGCCAAGCGATTCCAGCTCGGCACGCAGTTCCGAAAAATTCTCGATTATGCCGTTATGCACCACGGCGACGCGGGATGTCGCATGCGGATGAGCATTTGATTCCGACGGCGCGCCATGGGTGGCCCAACGCGTATGGCCGATGCCCACAAGCCCAGCAAGCGGGTCTTTCTTTTCCGTTTCGACTAGATTATGCAGTTTGCCGCTGGCCCTTCTACGTTCAATCTTGCCGTCAATAAGGCTGGCAAGGCCGGCGGAGTCATAGCCGCGATATTCCAGTCTTTTCAGGGCGTCCAAAAGCAAAGGCGCGACCTGGTGTTTTCCGATGATGCCGATTATGCCGCACATGTTTTACGCGCTCTTTTTGCCGATCAGTTTTTGTATCTTTGCGCGGAATTGCGCGACCCAGCCGGGCTTGTTGCTTTGCTTGGCGCGGGCGATGCCAAGTTCTCCTGCTGCTATGTTTTCAACGATTGCGCTGCCGGCGGCGATATACGCATCTTTGCCGATGCTGACCGGCGCGACCAGAACAGTGCCGGAGCCGATAAAGCTATCAGCGCCGATTTCGGTGCGGTGCTTTTCAAAGCCATCGTAATTGCAGGTGATCGTTCCCGCGCCGATATTGACGTTTTTTCCGACCGTGGAGTCGCCCAAATATGTCAAATGCCCTGCCTTTGTCCCCTGGCCGAGGGACGTGTTTTTGATTTCGACGAAATTGCCGATATGCACGTCATCTGCCAATTCCGTGCCCGGCCGCAGCCGCGCAAAAGGCCCGATGCTGGCATGATCGCCGATCTCCGCGCCTGTGATAT
>CAYRVJ010000058.1:0-7830 GCA_964427785.1 uncultured Alphaproteobacteria bacterium
AATTGACCAGGATAAAATCATATTTCTTGCTGTTTATAGCGGCGGTCAATTTTTCTGTCAGCTCAAAGGCGGACATTTCCGGCTGCAGATCATAGGTTGCGACTTTTGGCGATGGAACCAGGATGCGATCCTCGCCGGGATAGGGGGTTTCCTTGCCGCCGTTGAAAAAAAACGTTACATGCGGGTATTTTTCGGTCTCCGCCAAGCGAAGCTGTGTCAAATTTTCGCGCGCGATGATTTCGCCCAAAATATCCTGCATGCTTTGCGGCGCAAAAAGGATTTGCATATTTTTGGCGAGATCCTCGGAATATTCGGTCATGGCGATGGCGCTTGAAAATTTTACCCGTCTTGCGGCAAACTCCTTGAAGTTTTCATCCAGAAACGCGGCCAGAATCTGGCGCACCCGGTCGGAGCGGAAATTGGCGCATAAAATGGCGTCGCCGTCTTGCATCGGGCGGAAATCCGGCAGAATGATGGGTTTTACGAATTCGTCGGTTTCGCCCGCCGCATAGGCCATACCTATGGCCTGATCCAGGCTTTGTGCCTTTGCGCCTACGCCGTCGATCATCGCGTCATAAGCCAGCTTGACCCTTTCCCACCTGTTGTCGCGATCCATGGCATAATACCGCCCGCAGACGGTCGCTACTTTGACATGGGACAGGGATTTCAGTTTTTGTTCCAAATCTTTTAAATAATCCCCGGCGCTTTTAGGCGGTGTGTCGCGCCCGTCGAGCCACAAATGCAACAAGGTTTTGATTCCGGCATCGTTGAGAATTTTGGCCAGCGCCAGGAGATGATCCTGATGGCTATGCACCCCGCCCGGGGAATAAAGGCCCATCAAGTGCAGAGTAGTGGGGTAGTGGGGTAGTGGGGTAGTGGCTTTTTTTTCGATTACCCCATTACCCCAAACCCCATTACCCCTTAAAAGCTGTAGCAGCGATTTTTCAAGGCTTTTATTTTTGATCGCCTCGTCGATACGCGGCAAATCCTGCATCACGACGCGTCCCGCCCCCAAATTCATATGGCCGACTTCGGAATTTCCCATTTGCCCTTGCGGCAATCCGACATCCAGCCCGCAGGTTTTTAAAAACGATTGCGGCGCGGTTTGCAAAAGCCGGTCCCAATTGGGCGTGCGCGCCAGGGCGACCGCGTTGTCGGTTTTTTCCTCGCGCCACCCCCAGCCGTCGAGGATGCATAAAATCACGGGTTTTTTTGCTATCTCCATGCCTTAGACTTATCATAATTCAACGGGTCAAGGCCATAAATTTTAGTATTATTCCCTATGATAAGGATGCCCGTCCAGGATGCTTTGCGCGCGATAGATCTGCTCGATCAGCATCAACTTCACCAGGCGATGCGGCCAAGTCAGTTTGCCAAAGCTTAGGTGAAAGGAGGTTTCCTTTAAAAGCGCCGCATCCAGCCCATCCGCGCCGCCGATCAAAAAGCATAAATGCGATTCGCCCCGGTTTTGCCAGTTTTGAATTTGGCCAGAAAATTCTTGGCTGGGCAGGTTCTTGCCTTTTTCATCCAGCGCGATGCAAAGCGCGCCTTTGGGGATTGCGCCGCGCAACAAATCCGCGTCGAAGGTTTTTTGCCGGGCGGAATCCGCCTGCTTTTTGGAAACAATATCGCGCCATTCGACGCGCCAATTCAGTCGTTTTTCGTAGTCCTGGATCAGCGGCGTTATGCTGTTATCCTTGGATTTCGTTGCTGTGATGCTAAGAATGGTGATGCGCATTCAGAAATGTTGGGTTAAGGTTTGGAATATTGCTTAAAACCCATAACTCATCCTGAACTTGTCGAAGGAGGGGCGGCAAAAAGCAATGTGTGCAGCCCATGGTTCGACAAGCTCACCATGAGCCGGCGGTATATTGCATAATACCCTTCTTAATGCGGCATTGCGCCCAAATCCGCCGCCCACATTTTTTCCAAATTGTAATGGCTGCGGGTTTCGGGCTTGAACAAATGCACCAAAACATCGCCGGTGTCGACCAGCACCCAATCGCAATCGGGCACGCCTTCGACATCAGGCGTTGTCATGCCGCGATCGTCCATCAATCGGCAAATGCGGTCGGCAATGGCCTTTAGCTGGCGCTGCGAGCTGCCAGAGGCGACCACCATATAATCCGCTAAGTCCGATTTTCCGGAAAGATCAAGCACGACGACGTCTTCGGCTTTGGTTTGGTACAGGCATTGCTCGATCATATCGAGCAGGCTGCTTGCTGAAGGAACAGATTTGACTGCTGTCAGAGTTTGTGTCGTTTTCACGCTTTGGACATATCCTCCTTTTAGAGGTTTAAGAAAACCATAAAAAACCTCGGATATAAGTTTATTTTACCCTAAATTGTTAAAAAAATGTATAGCAAAGCGCCGATTTTTCAAGATTCTTGCCACCAGGGATGGTGTTTTTGCACCCGAATGGCGCTAGCGGATTGATCCAGCCTAAGCCCGTCCAGATAGGCCCAAGCGGGCGGGGCGGCCCCCGCCAAATCCTTGGTTTCTGTGGCTTTCCGGCGGTTCGGGGCCAGTTCTTGCGCTGCAACCGATTGCAGGCAATGTTCCGATCCCGGCCTTGCTATCACCGCCATCGGCACAAGGCCGATGATTTTTTGCCAATCTTTCCAGCGATGGAATTGGACCAGATTATCCGCGCCCATCAGCCAGACGAATTTGTCATCGGGAAAATTCTCGCGCAATTTATATAAAGTATCAATGCTGTATTGCGTTCCCCATTTTTGTTCCAAATCCTGCACGATAATGGCGGGGTGGTTTGCCGCCTCGCGCGCTTTCTCAAGCCGCTTGTCAAAAGGCGCCATGCCCGATATTTCTTTCAGCGGATTTTGGCTTGCAACCAGCCACCAGATTTCATCCAGCCCCAGCTGTTCCAGCGCATAAAGGCTGATTTCCCGATGCGCTTCATGCGCCGGGTTGAACGATCCGCCAAGGATGCCGATTTTTTTCATGTCCCAAGCCTATAGCGGAAAAGTGCCTGCTGTCTAGTGCTTAGTGTTTAGAGATTTGTCAGCCAGATGACAATGTTAAGGACTGGAAATTTCCTCCTGTTGCTTTTTCGCTTGCCGGCTTTGTTCTATTTCCCGCCATAGCGCGCGCAGAACCGGGGTAATGCCTTGTTTTGCGGCGGCGGAAATAAGGTGCACTTCTTTGCCGCAGGCTTTTTGCAGTTGTTTTTGCTTTTTCTTTTGCTCCGCCTCGTCCAGCGCGTCGCATTTGTTCAGCGCTATGATTTCCGGCTTGTTTTCCAGATTCATGCCGTATTCGGAAAGCTCGCGCCTTATGGTTTCATAATCTTTTACGATATCTTCGGAATGGATGTCGATCACATGCAGCAAAACGCGGCAGCGTTCGATGTGGCTTAAAAATTTAATGCCAAGGCCCCTGCCCAGATGCGCGTCCTCGATCAGCCCCGGTATATCGGCGAGGACAAAGGAATAATCGTCGATTTTTACAACGCCCAGCTGAGGGTTCAGCGTGGTAAAAGGATAATCCGCGATTTTGGGTTTGGCGGCGGATGTGACCGATAAAAAGGTGGATTTCCCGGCGTTGGGAAGGCCCAATATCCCGGCGTCTGCGATCAGTTTCAACCGCAACCACACCCAGCGTTCTTCGCCCGGCCAGCCCGGCAGTGCCTTTTCCGGCGCGCGGTTGACCGAGGATTTATAATGAGTGTTGCCGAATCCGCCGTCGCCGCCTTTTAGCATGCGGATTTCCTGACCGGCCGTCTTCATGTCGGCGAGCAGCAGCGTTTTATCCTCGTCCCAGATTTCGGTGCCGACCGGAACGCGGATAATCATATCCGCCCCCGCCTTGCCGGATTGGATTTTGCCGCGGCCATGGTCGCCGCGTTCCGCCTTGAAATGCTGCTGATAACGGAAATCGATCAGGGTGTTTAAGTTTTCCGCCGCGACAAAAATCACCGATCCGCCGCGCCCGCCGTCGCCCCCGTCCGGGCCGCCGGTTGGGATAAATTTTTCCCGGCGGAAAGAAACGGATCCGTCCCCGCCCGCGCCGGAACTTATGAATATTTTTGCCTCGTCCAGAAATTTCATCGCAATTCACTTTATAAATAATAAAGGGGCTAAAAAGCCCCTTTGCGCAATTTAGCCGAACCGGGTTTGGCCTATTTGCCGCCGCGTTCGCCTCCTTTTCTTGCCGCTACATTCGCCCTTGCTGTGCCATCGGGATCAAGAGCGCCTAAAAATTTTTTCTGCGCCGCTGGGTTCCTTCTTAAAGCTTGACGCAGTTTCGCGCCGACGTTTTCAACCGGCGCGCCTGGACCTATATCGCGGGTCGTAGTTTTTTTGCCGGACACAATTTTAGAATGCTTAGGCACTTGCTTTTCCTGTCAAAACATTGACAAAGGTGCGGCCGCCGGATTTGTTGCTGAATTCCAGCTTGCCGTCCGCCGTTGCGAACAAGGTGTGATCGCGGCCCATGCCGACATTGATGCCGGGGTAAAATTTGGTCCCGCGTTGGCGCACCAGGATATTACCGGAAACGACGTCTTGTCCGCCGCCCTTTTTAAGGCCTAATCTTCTGCCTGCTGAATCCCGGCCGTTTTTCGTACTGCCGCCGGCTTTCTTCTGTGCCATTTTATTCTCCTATCTATTTTTTCTTAGCCGGGGCTTTTTTCGCCTTGGCTTGTTTCGGGGCTGCGGCTTTTGCCGCTTTCGGGGCGGCCGCTTTTTTCGGCGCTGCTGTTTTCGCCGCTTTCGCCTTGAATTCCGGGGCCAATTTATTCGGCGCGCCGGTTTCGGAAATGTCGAACACCTGCACCAAGGTCAAATCCTGGCGGTGGCCGTTTTTGCGGCGGTAATTATGGCGGCGTTTTTTCTTGAAGATAATGACTTTTTCGCCGCGTGTTTGTTCCAGGATTTGCGCATAGACGGCGGTGTTGCCGAGGCTTTTTCCCGCGACCAGCTTGTCGCCCTTTTCAAGGCCGATCACTTGGCCCAGAGTTACTGTCGCACCGGCGTCGCCCGAAAGCTTTTCCACCAGGAATTTGTCGCCTTCTTTGACGCGGTATTGTTTTCCGCCGGTTTGTAGGATCGCGTGCATAGCTGCCTCTTTCGAATTATAAATTTTTCATGGTCCCGAGCCCCGCCAAAGCGGTCTCCCCGGGAAGCAGCGCAGTATAGGAAATTTTGTGACCCTGTCAAGGCCTAACGGCAGGAACAACCAGGCTCGGCGAAAGATTAACGGCCTTGGTTTATAGGGCTTGGGATCACGGGTGTGCGCGTTCTGCCTTCTTGCAGCGCCGATTCGGCGCGGTGACGGTTTTGCAGGGCTTCCCAGTCGACTTGGGCGGCGTCTTCGGGCGATACTTTAAAACAATCTCTGCTGGTGGCGGAACAGCCGCCAACGCCCAGGGCGACGCCTACGCTTGCCGCAGCAGCAGCCAGTCTTTGAAATGTTTTGCCATTAAAATTAACCATTTGCGCCCCCCGATTGGAATAACCCAAACAGAATAGCATAAAATTCATATCCTTAAAAGATAAAAATTAAACGGCTATCTCGGTGTCTTGCTGGGCAAGGCGCAGTAGGGCATCTGCTGCTGAACCGGCCTTTGTCAGGAGAGAGCAAAAAGAGAGGTGCAGGAATTATGCCCTTTTCCAACCCCTTCCCCTCTACTTCGGGAACCGCCCACACCCTGCGGACTTCGTCGGCCTAGCGCAAGCCCGACGAAGCATTTATGCGCAGCCGGAAGGATAGCAGTTTTAGCGCATAAATTTTTTAAATCCCGTATGGTGTTTTTGTTTCAAAGTCCACGGCTTCGTCAAAATGTTCGATACCTTCCATAGCTTTGACTTTTTGCACGATGACCGAAGTGACCGGTAACAATACAGCTTCGATAATTGTTTTTAGGATGGTGCCGTTGATAATCAGAGTCAGAATCAAACTCCAGGCAAATAATCCGCCAAAAGCAATCGTGAAAAATATTGCGGAATTTATAAGCTCACCAAAGAAAGTTGAAACTAGAGCGCGGTTGTAAAAAAGCTTGCCCTTGTCCTTTATTTTCATTTTCGATAAAATAAAAGAATTGATCAATTCCCCCGCAAGATAAGCCAAAGCCCCGGCAATAAAAATACGCGGCGTAAGTGAAAAGATAGTTGTAAATATTTCCTGATGCGGCCAGTCGGCGGCAGGCGGAAGTATAATCATGATTTGTGAAACCAAGGCATAAAAAAGAAAGCAGCACAGGCTGGTAACGATCATCTGCCGGGCGCGTTTATAGCCGTAAATCTCGGTAATGACGTCGCCTAGAATCAAGCAAAAAGGAAAGAGTAGTGCTCCACCGCCGAATTTAAATCCAAAAACATCGATAAATTTAAAACTAAAAACGTTGGTAATGATCAACGCTGCCGCAAGGCATGCGCCCACAATATGCAAATATTTCGGTTTCCAATTGTTATCAAAGGAAAGGGATAGGGCGGACATGACTTGCCTTTTGGTTGCAGGGAAAAACAGATTCAGAATTCTTGCATAAAGCCGGATAAGAAACAAGAGAGGTAAAATCCCTAGCTATAAGCAACCCTCGACATATTGCAACGCGGGCATTTGGCCGGCATGGATGCGTATAATGATTTTGCCGTCTGTTTCAAAATGATAGCCTTTGCCGTCCCTAATCACGGATAAATAATTTCCATCAGGATCGTATGTATGCGGCGTTTTTGCAAGCGCAGTTCCATAAGCTTGCTGTGCTGCGTGCTCGGTGCTGCCGACATGGATGCCTTCGGGCGTTGCGTATTCCTGTGACATTGCCGATATCACCATCAGTTTTTCATTTTCCAAAAGCACACCCAATTTTCCATCGCTGCTTAACCCTTCGCGGCAGCCTGGGGTAAGTTCTTCTTCGAGTACAAATCCCAGCCTTGTTGCCATAACTTCTTTCGTGCTCATGCCGACATGCAGCGGGCCGGTTTTTTCAGGCGTAATGGTTGTTGCGCTCTGACAGCCCGCAAGCAGACATAAAGAAAGCAAGGAAATGAAAATCTTATGCATAGGAATATTTTTTACCGCACCATCTTCCAGCTATTGTCCGGCTGTAGGCAAGCCATGCCATAGGCAGGCTGCGCCTGATTGCCTATTATTACAGTGGTTTGCGCTTCTCTGCAATATTCGCCCGCATTGGCAACGCCAACGGGGGAGTAAACAGGCGGCTGCGGTGCAAAGGCATAGCCTGGCGCAGAAACGGTTTCCCGGATTACAACAGGCTCACGCACAATCACGGTTTTTGTATGAACCGGGCGCGTATGGGCATACCAGACATTGTCCGAAACGAACCACCATCCGTTGCGGCCGCGGTGATGGCCGTGATGCCAGTACCCTTGGCGGCCATTGAAACGATAATAAGTACGGCGGAAATTATCGCGGTGGTCGTGGCGGTATTCATGATTGCGGCCCTTGTTGTGATAGCCGCGTCCGCGCCCATTATCGGCAAAAGAAGGCGAAGCGGCAAAAGCCGCGATCAAAAAAACCGAACAGAACAGCAAAAATCCCCGCTTCATAGCCATGACAATCCCCCATGGTTGGAAATCCATGCCCATGATATAGCGCGGGATTGCGGCGGAAATGTGGGGGGATATTGATACGGTAAAAACTGGCGGATGAGGAGGGATTTGAACCCCCGATGCCCTTGCGAGCATACCGCATTTCGAGTGCGGCGCGATCGACCACTCTGCCACTCATCCTAAATCCACTATCGAAGCAGAGTGGTCGATCTTTGATCGACGCTTGGCCTTGCGGCCTCGCTTTGGCACTCTGCCACTCATCCTAAATCCACTATCGAAGCAGAGTGGTCGATCTTTGATC
>CAYRVJ010000058.1:7930-8606 GCA_964427785.1 uncultured Alphaproteobacteria bacterium
GACGCTTGGCCTTGCGGCCTCGCTTTGGCACTCTGCCACTCGTTACAAGCGGGGCATAGGGTATAGGGCTTAGGGTTTAGGGTCAAGGCGTTTTCGGGGCGGCAGAACCGTCTGTATTTTAAGAGAGAATTTCTTATTGTCATCCCGGCGAAAGCCGGGATCCATACCCGTGGTTCAGCATCAATGGAAAAAGCCTATGGATTCCGGCTTTCGCCGGAATGACAAGGAAGGGGCGGAGATTACCGGCTCGCCCTTACCGCAATTTCCACCCTGACCGGAAAAGCGATCCACTGGTCGCCGGCCCATTCGCCGACGCCGATGCTGTAATCATTGCGTTGCAAGGTGATTTGCGAGGTGGCTTGCGCTTTGTTGCCGTCGATTTGAACGGTGAAAGGCAGCTCGATCGGCTTGGTTATGCCCTTGATGGTAAGCGCGCCTTTGGCAAGATATTCGCCCTTGGCGGCATCGCGCGCCACGATGCTTTCGCTTTTAAAAGTCGCGGTTTGAAATTGCGCCGCATCGAACCAGTCTTTTCCCGGCATCGCGCTGTCTTTGTCTTTTGCCCCGGTCTTGGCCGATGCCGTATCGATTGTCGCCACGATAAAGCTGGATGCAAGATCTTTGGGGTCAAAGGCGATTTCGGCGGACCATTTTTCAAACGCGCCGGAAAACTCGC
>CAYRVJ010000059.1:0-2035 GCA_964427785.1 uncultured Alphaproteobacteria bacterium
TGCTGAACCACCTCGATCACACCCACCCCTGCCGTAGCGGCTGTGGCGGCCTGTCCGCCCTTGACGGTGCGGGTTTTCTGCAGGCTTGGCGCCTCTGGCTCGACGCCCGCTAATACCAGTGCCTTGGTGATTTGTGCATCGGTATAAGGCTGCTGACCGTTTTCATGTTTGATAATGGCTTTGGTAAGCGGGAAGAGATAATCGAAGTTATGCAGATCAAGTATCTGATCGGCATCCAGATCCGTTGCTTCTGCTACCGCCCTCACATAAGCGTTGGTATTGTTCTCAACAGGCGGTGCCCAGCGCCCGATAATCTGGCGAATAGTACGCAGGCCATGTTTATCTTGATAGGTAATCAGCGTGCGCGCCAAAGCACGAATGCCATAGATGGGCGATTTGAATGTGAAAAATTCGACATCACTCTGGCGCTCGGCCAAGCCCTGCCATGGGTCAGAGCTGCGGCGGATATTGCCAGGGTTGTGATTACGAATGCCGCGCGGTGTGCGGCCAGTTTGTGTGGTCGTCATGGTCTTCTCCTTTTCGGGTTAAAAATCAGGGGCGAATGATGAAGAGGCGTGTAATCTGATCCAAAATCACGCCGATCATCGCGCCTAGTGCGAGCACCACCGCAAAGCCGCCTTTCCAGCGATGCGCCATGCGGTCAAGATCAGCCAGCTTGGTGTCCATGCTGTCGACCTTGGTTTTCATCTCGGTGATGGCATTTGTTAAGGCTTGCACCTGCGCTTCTAGCCTGCCGATAGCGCGAAAATATTCTGGCTCGGTCATGGGCGTGTTCTCCTGTTCCCGCTCTGTGAAAGCAGGTTGAAAATTCTTGGGGTTCATGAATTCCTCTATCCAGCGACGATGATCAGCATGCCACCCTGGCCACCACTCGCTTGCGGTGTGCCGTTACGGCGAATGACCTCCACCGCCATCTGGCTAAGGCGTAGATTGGCAGCAGTCGGTCGGCGCACAACTTCAACCGGCATTTGCGTGACCAGCGCGTTGGGTGCGGTTGGCCTGCGCAGGCTTTCAACCACCAGCTGGCTCAGGCGTGCCGTCGGGTTATTCACCAGCGTAAAATTATCGGAAAAATCCAGAAACCCGACGCCACTTGCGGGATTGCCCCCAGCGGTTAAATCAGTGCCATTACCGCCATGCCAGAGCGTGCCCGTGCGGCTGGAGCTTACGGTATTTCGGGCGCGGTAGCCGATTTCGACAACGATGCGATCCCCTGCCAAAGCTGATACCGCACTTAAGCTGCGGGTGGATGATAGCGCACGGCCACCGGCTGTGGTGCTCCACTCATTCGTGATTGGATCAGCGTAATTCGCAAGCAGCGTGCCGCGCAGATTATCGGTATCGCCTTGTGTGACAAACACATGAATGAAATACGCCATATCGGCATCCGTTGCCGATTCCTGCACGCCCAGCATCAGGTTCAATGTGCCTGCAAAACTATGATCTGCTGCGAGCGGTGCGGACACCCCGCGCAGGAGTAAATTCTCGTAATCTGTTGTGGCCGAGATCTCAACCGACGATACAGCAATCGGCGCACCAAGCCCTGGCAGATCCTGCACTGTGTGCATGCCACGCACAACATGATCAGATGTTTTATCCCAAGTGCCACGAATGGTTGCGGGTGTGTAACCGCTGCCTGTTTTGGAAAGATAGAGCTTGGGCATTAGGCTTGCACCTTATAGCCGAATTCAGCGGCGTTAATCTGGGTTTCTGTCCAAGCGGCGGCAGTATTGGGGTTTTGTTCCCAGATCTGGCGAAAGAAACGGTAATCCGTGCCAGGCGCCAGATCGCCGCCTTCATAATCCGTACTGGCAACACGGGTTAGAGCGCGCAGCGTACGAGATCCCGCATCATCTTTACGGGCGGCGAGTGAGACCTGCACACCAAAGATTGTACCAACAATGCTGGGCAGGTTCGCGCAATCAAAACAATCTTTATGCCCCACCGTGTTGCTGAAATTATAACTGCTGTCTGCATCGGTGAGTGTGTCATCCACATTCTCCCAATTGGCGGC
>CAYRVJ010000059.1:2135-8501 GCA_964427785.1 uncultured Alphaproteobacteria bacterium
ATAAAATTCCAGCTACCATTCGGGATGGCATTACTGCTGGAAGCCAGCAGCGTGGTGCCGCGATAAAGCTGGATAATGCCGCCCGATGTGACGCTCACATAACATTGCGTGGCATTGTCATTATCAAAAAACCGCACCACATCCCCTGTTTCATTGCCGAACAAATACATGGCAAAACCTACAAACCATGTGCTTTGGTTATCCAGCGTAATGGATACCCAGTCCTGATCATTGCGGATGCGCAGCGCGTTTGAATCCGCCCGCCGTCCTGTGGTGCTGCCAAAGGGTGTGGATGTGGTGGACTGATTATAGCTTGTCCATTTTTGTGAAAGGTCAGCGGGGATGGTGTAATGCTCAAACCCGTCGATAAAGCGTAAGGCCATGATGTCCTCCTTAAAGTCTACTTGCGGCCAGTGAAAAGCCGATATCGGCCAGCGTGCTATCAGCTGGGTTGGGCGCAAGAATGGTCAGCACATCACCCGCCGCAAAATCAGTGGCGGCGGCTGCCGTGAATGTGGCTGTGCTGATGCCCGCCGCAAATTGCATGGTGGCGAATTGTGTGCCGTTTTTACGGATAGAAAATGTGGCGGTGGCGCCTGAAGCGGTGCCTGCAACACCCTGACTACCAGCGAGTGCAACTGGAAACCTTACCGCGCGGGGCAGCGGATAACGTAGAATGATAGAGCCGCCGGTTGGGATACCGCCGAGCGTCCCCCCAATATCGTATGGGATGCTCGATGCAGCCGCTGCCTCTGATACAATTTGCAAGGTTGTACCGTCGCAATAGAGCAGCTTGCGATCCCCAACATTAAAATTGATAGCAACGCCCGCAGGAGTTTTAACCGCCAGCGCAAAGCCGCCCGTGGTAGCATTTTCAACCACGATCAGTTTATTGCGTGTGGGAATAGTGATGGTACGGACAGCCGTTAAAGTACCCGTAAAACGCAGCACCATTGCACCCAGCATTTGCGCATCCGTCACGGTGAGGTTGGCATCGCTGAGTGCTATACTGCTCTGCTGGCATAAGGCTTTATCCAGCGCATCGAAAGCGGCATTAGCCGTGACTTCCTTTTGCGCCTGATTGGCGGCGATGTGATCAATCAGAAGATTTGGTGTTGTGGTCATGATCGTTCCTTACAAAGCGGCCTGTGCGCTGCGCCCACGCCCGATAACTGCATTCATTTGATAGACAGCGATATTCACCACCCCTTGCACTGCGCCAAAATCCACCACTTGATCAGCGGCGCTATAGGCGGCGGTTGGCATGGTCGTTGTAATCGTCCGCTTGACGGTGGTGCCAGAGAGAATATCAATCTGGTAATTTTCGCTGGCTTCAAAAAGCGGCGCATCCACACCATCTTGCCATTCGCCGTACCAGCGCGTGCGGCGTTTCCAATTGATGGTGAGATTGCCAGCCCCATCGCGCGCGCCTTTCACCTGCACAGGCGCAAAACACCGCAGGCTATTACCTTTGAACACCAGAATGTTGGACGGCGCATCATCCCAATTCCCGCCATCGGCGATCCCTTTGTAATAGGCCGTGCGCTCTACTTCGGTCATCGGCAGCGGCGCACGATAAACCCCATCATCAGAGAGTAGAATAAACCGCTCGCCGATTACATGGCTGCCCATCGCCCATTCTGTACCGCGCCGCCCGCGCAAGAGTCCTGACAATTCATAAAGGCCGCTGGCCAGCACAGTCGCATTACGCCACTGAATAATCTCATCACCCAGAAGCGCGATATTCGCCCAGTTCAAAACCTCTAGCGCGGTTTTGCTATCCAGCGTGCCTTGTGTCAGTGCAATTTGCACTTTGCTGATATCATCCCACACCCAGGCACTTACGACATTTGGTAAGACCGTGGCCGCCCAGCCAAAAGTTGGGCCGTCATTGCCTGTGCCAAGCACCTCCCATGCCAGCTCATCAGGCGAGCGATACATGGAGGCACCCGATACGTTATTATCCCGAAAGCCAAAGGCATAATAAATGCCCAGCGTATCATCCTCATAACGGAGCATCGGCAGATCCATGAGGAACAAAGGCGTTGGGCCGGTAATCGCAATCGGCAGAACTGACAAGCCACCACCGGCACCAGCGGCGGTGGAAAGATACACAATCTCATCCTCCGCCACCGCTTCAACCGAGAGGACATTATTCCCGCCAAAATCCACCCTGTTCAGGCGGACTTTGAGCGTGGCGTCTTCCATGTTCAGCGTGATGATATCAGTTGGATCCAGCCGCAGCCATTTGGGCGGCAGCGAAAACTTATACTGGTTGCGCTCTACCCAGGCGTTATAAAGCGTGCGCTCGGCGATTTGTTTGGCTTCATCAGGCGTGAGCGAGATCGAAATTTCGCGTGTCTGTTTTTCACGGGTGATAATTGCATCATTGATACGCGAGGCATGTTGGGTATTGGGCTGATGATCACGGGTTGGATCGACATGCACAATATCAAGACGCTGCGGTAATTCAACATCCTGAACACGGCTTTCGGATAAACGCAGTGGCTCCTCTTGCCCGTTATCGCTTGCCCCTAGATCATCATACGCAATGCTGGCAATCGCTGCACCCCCGCGCGGCACAAATCGCAAAACCCCATCGGTTTCCACCGCATCGATGAAGTATGTGCCGAGTAATGGCTCCAGCGCCTCGCGTGCGGCCATGCGGCGGCTCACCACATAACCCCGCAATGACTGGCTAACAGCGCCCGTAATCAGGCTGGTGGGTGCTAATCCTGCCTTTTGACAGATATCCGAGAGCACGCCCGATAAAGCCACCGCATCATTGCCATAGCGTTCAAGTGGGTATTTAATCTGCCCGTCATTGGTCATGATCACGGCGGAATGGGTGAATTTCTCATACGCGCCGCCAAAATGCGTGGCACTGCTGGGGCGGAACGGGATCAAATCAATTGACCGCTCCAGCCGCATGGCAACGAGATCAACAAGCGTTGCCTCAAAGCTGGCTGCCGACCAGAATTTGCCGTTAATCGGCAGGTTGGAATCGGATTGATAGCCAAAGCCTGCTGGAATAGCGACACCATCCACATGCGCCACATAGCCGTTTTCGGGGTGCCATTTGATGACGCGCTTGGCCATGCCCAGCGTGAAATAAATATGCCCCGTAAAATCATCCCAGAACACGGTGCGCGGCAACTCACCGCCCGTCCAAAGTGTACTGCTCCATTCCGTTAGGCTACCAGCGCCGAGAGCGCTTGGGGTATAACGGCGGACGAAATTCCCTGTCACCTGCCAGTAATTGCCATTCGGATCATCACACATCGGCCCGCCAAAAGTGACGGAAGGAAAATAATCCGAAAGATCGGCAATTTCCTGCAGGCTGGTGTTATAAACACGGCGCGACCCATAACAGAATATCTTATCCCGCCGGACAATCCCGTTCACGCTGAACGGCACTTTGGGGCTGGTGAGTGCTACAATCCCCAGCGTTTCAGGGTGGCGCTTAATAAGGCGCATACTCACCGCATAGGCATCGGCGGCATGGTAATAATAGCCTTGGCTATCAATACCGCAGACATCGCCGTAAACATCATTCGCACCAGGAAAGGCACCAGACCAGTTTGGATCCGCCAACCCGCGCTGCAGAACAAGGCGGTTATTCACCACATCATATTTATAAACATGATCCGACCCTGTGCCGATCAGCGTGCCCCGCGCTTGATCCAGTACACCGCCTTCTTTCGTCATAGTCGTGGCAGGCGGTAAAATTAGCGCATCGCTCACCATATCGCCATTGGCCACCACCTCGGCACTGATATTGGGGATACGGTTGGCAAAATCCTTCAGCTGTAAATCGGTAAAGACGAGATAACACAGCCCCCGAAAGGCAGGCACGTTGCCAGCGCCAAGATGCATTTCCATCGTGCTGTCAGGCTCCTGTGTTTCCTCACCACGATGAATGCGGATAATGCCTGGATATTTTTCGGTGGCCTGCGTATTACCAGCGGTCGCATCATAAATCACCTTGGTATCCGCCCAGATCCGCCGCACGGTTGCCACGGGGCCAACACACAAGCCCACAGCGAAGGACACGGAATAGCTATAAGTGGTTTGTGATGATTTTTTACCACCGCCTTTGCCGCCACTGCTGCGCTTGACGGTGCGGGTTTCTTTGAGCGGTGTTGACCAGATGACATTCCCTGAAATCCGCATTGTGCCATAGACCAGTGGAATGGGCGCACCATAAGTGGATGTTTGCACCGAGAGATCATCAATGCGCGGGCCTTCGATGTTCTGGCCCTTGCCACCACCGAACAAGAGATTGCCGAGCATGACGCCGCCCAGCCATCCAGCGGATGCACCAATCCCAATGGCAGATCCCAGCGCCGATCCAACCACACCTAATGCTAAAACAGCCATTACGCGCCCTCCACAAAATAGGGAAAGCGGTAAGCGGCAGCGATGCGTTGCTGCCAGCGTTCATCAAGACTGTGCTCCACAACCTTACCCACGCCGGAATAGCTATGGATAATGCCAAGATCCGTGATAAGCGCCACATGCTGCGGCTCACGCCCCCAGGCCATGAAATAAAAATCCGCTATTTCTGCCTCTGCCACAGGAATGGATATAAACCAACGGCTCAAGGCTTCGCGCATGCGGCGGCTATCTGGCATCATCGAATAATTGGCGTAAGACAATGCCTCAGCTGAATTCGGATCATACTCCATCAACCCATGATGCATGCCGATGGCTTTAATCAGGCCTATGCAATCACAGGCCACGCCTTTAAGGGCACCTTGGTGCTTAAAAGGCGTGCCGAGCCATGCGCGGGCTTCAAGCACCACGTCCATGCGTGTCAGTTTATTTGCCATCGGGATAAGCCAGAACCTGATCGTTGCCAGGGACGTTCGGTTCGCCCCTGAAGTTTTTGACGTTGTTGTACCTGTCTTTGCAGGTTGAGAATTTCTTATCGCATCCTGGGCGCAGGCTATAGGTATCACCCACCGCAACATCACTCGGCATGGGCAAGAACAGTGTAAATATTCCACCACTCGCAAAGGCTTTAACCTCCATCTTGCGGCCCAAATTTGCGCCGCCTGTCCAAGTCAGCAAGCCGCCGTTCCAGAAATTAGCGGACTCAACACGCGATGTGTCCGTAAAGCTCCGTCTGTCGGTCACGGCAGTGATCGCACCCGTGACGGTGAGCGCGGACAAATTAACTTTGCAGCGCGTATCACCGAGATCGGCGCGGCAATCTGGTGTGTAAAGCTCTACAATCTGCTGCGATAAGGCTTGCGAAAGCCCGCGCAATTCGGCGCGGAACACCATATCTTTAAGTTCCACTTCGCCGATGGTACCGCGCTTTAAGATAATCTTGCCGTTGGCTAGATTGCTCCAGTTCACAAGAAAAATCTCAATCGTTGCGCCGTCCCAAACCCCAGCGCGCAGATCGGCGGCTGACAGGGTTTCGCTGTCGATAGCGCTTTCGATATCCAAATTATCAACCGCTAGATTGGCGATAGTGTGTATGGCAGAGCGCGTATAACCAGAGCGTGCTTGATATAAAATGCTCTCCACCGTCAAATCCTTATCAAAATCCGTGAAGCCAAACACCGCTCCATCGCGGCGGGTGACTTTCCAGCAGGTGGCAAGCGTGGTTGTCCCGCCACTAATATGCGTGGCAAGCTGTGAAGATGCTGTTTTCATACGCGGATCTCGATAATCGGAATGCCCGACCATTGATGAAGGTTAACTTGTTCAATCGTCACGGCCATGCGGTCAGTATCGAAGCGCACCGGCACGTCAAATTCGTAATCGGCAGATACGGCCACGCCGTTTGCGGGAGCATTCGTAAAAGTGACCACGCCCGTGGCTGTGTTGACTGTCCAACCAGATGTCTGCTGCACACCGGCCAGATAGACCTTAACCGTTCCGGCAACAGGTTTGGTGATTGTACGCACATCCGTATTGCCGCCCGATGAATAAGTGCGGATCAGCTGAAAGGTTTTGAGCGTGCCATTCCCGCTGCCCAGCGCCTGCGCCGTCGCCTTAAAATCCGTCCAGTCCTTAAACCGAAACCCATATGCGCGGCCTTTACGGGCGCGGAAGAATGCGATTAGCGTATCAAGCTGTGTTTGCTTTTTAAGGCCAGAGGCCACATCCCAGCGCCCACGGGCCGATGACCAGTTGATATTGCGCTGCTCATAGCCCGATGCCGTGGCAACTACACTCGTCGCAAACTCCGGCCCGCCCGTTGCGCCATAGGCAATGTCGTCGGGAAAGCGGACTTCATGAAAAGCCATTACAAATTCCTTTTGGCACGTTGAATGCCGCGCGCAGCTTCAGCAGATATTTGCGACTGGCTCATGCGGAAGCTGCTGGCATCCGGCGTGGTGATATTCATGA
>CAYRVJ010000060.1:0-8304 GCA_964427785.1 uncultured Alphaproteobacteria bacterium
AGAGAGCAGAATTGCAAGTTCACGCCCTCGGCGGCGGCTTCGGTGGCGATCAGGATCGTTGCACGGTCGCGGAATTCTTCGACCACGGCGGCTTTCATATCGACCGTGCGCAGCCCAGTGACTCTTTCCGTGCCTTCATGTCGGACTTTCCACTCTTTCAGAATTTCCTTTGAGCGGTCATCGCTATTTTCACCGTTGAGGATGACGATTTTATTCTCGTAGCCGTTGGCCGTCAGCAGATCATACAAGAATTTCTGGGTGCGCTTGGACTCCGTGAACACCACGGCCTTGTGCGCCGCTTTGGATTCCTCGACGACACGGAATGCTTCCTTCAACACTTTGAGCAATGCATCGCCCTTGGTGTTGTGCTGGATGGTTTCCGCCATTTTAAGATAGCCGCGAAGCTGTTCAAGCTCCTGCTTCAACAGGGATTGGTCAACAGGCGCGGCATTACTTTCATCCGCTTCCTCGTCATCTTCCGACCATTCCTCGGCGATCTCATCCAGCCCTTCAAAATCTTCCGCCAGTTCCGGCTCGATTTCGGCCAGGCTGTCCTCAAGACGGCTGATCAGGCGGCGCAGGGTTTGCGCGATGGCAACAGTGGAGGACGCCAGCAGCTTGCGCACCACCAGCGTCATAAGTTGGCGCTGGGCGGCGGGGAGCGCGTAGAGAACGTCTTTTTGCAGATAGGCCGAGACTTCCTCATACAGCTTGTGTTCTTCGTCGGTCGGCGTGAATTCATGCAATTTGGAAATGCGCTTGGTGTACGGCACATATTCCAACACCTGTTTGCGCAGCGTGCGGGTGCAAATCGGCTTGATCCGTTCCCGAAGCTGGATATTACGCCTGTCGTCGTCTGATATATTTACAAACTGATCGCGGAAGGTTTTCTGGTCACCGAAAACATGCGAGTCAATAAAGCTGACAAGGCCATACAGCTCAAGCAACGTGTTTTGCAATGGCGTTGCCGTCAGAAGCATCTTGGGATACTGAATGACAGCATCGCGGATATTTTTTGCCAGCTTGTTCGATGTTTTATAGACGTTTCTCAGGCGGTGTGCTTCGTCGATCACCACTAAATCCCACTTCACGCCCGCGACTTCACGCGCCTTGTTGGAAGCGAAGTGATACGAGCAGATAACAATCTTATTCTTCTGGTTGAAGGGATTGGGATTACCTTCTTTTTTAAACTCGTTGAAAGTTTTGGCTTCCAACACCACGGACGGCAGGAAAAACTTGTCGGCCAGCTCCTGTTGCCACTGTGTGCGCAGTGTGGCGGGCAGGATCAGCAGGATATTGCGTTTGCGCTCGGCCCATTTTTGCAGGATGACAATTCCCGCCTCGATGGTTTTTCCAAGGCCGACCTCATCGGCAAGGATGACGCCCTTGGAAAGCGGCGACCGGAAAGCAAACAGGGACGCATCCACCTGATGTGGGTTCAGCTCGACGCGCGCGTTGGCGATAGAGCGCGACAGACTCTCCACGCTGTCGGAAGCGTTTTGTAGCACCAGTTGGTTTGCCCAGAATTTGCTTTGGTAATCAGTCGTCACTTCAAACAGCTTCCTTTCCAAGCGAGATCGGCTCTGCGCCTTGTTCCAGCAGATCGATCAGTGCGGTGTAAATATAAAGACGTTCCTTGCCTGAGCCACTGATGTCTTTCACGATCCCCAGATCTTTCAGGTTGTTCAGTGCCAGACGCGCAGTGGGAACGCTAACGTCGAGCGCGGCGGCCATGTTGATGGCGTTCGAGATCGCCGTTTTTTGAAGCTGGGTGTGCGCCTGCCGCGCCCTTATCCCCGCGCGTTTCAGCGCGGCGATCTTGCTCTGATCGGCTTTGAACAGCGCGGAGATCGCCTGACTAGTCTGCACGACTTGGGTTGAGGTCTCGGCGACACCGTGCAGGAAGAAATCCAGCCAGCCTTCCCAATCGCCCGCCGTGCGGACAGCGCCGAGGCGCGAGTAATATTCCTGACGATTGTTCTTGAAGAACAAACTCAAATACAAATTCGGCTGTCGTAGGTCGCCCATCATCATGAGGAAGAACGTGATCAGCAAACGGCCAATGCGCCCATTGCCGTCGAGGAACGGGTGGATGGTCTCGAACTGGACGTGGATCAGTCCTGCATCGATGAGCGACGCATAGGAGCGCTCCTCCAGATGCAGATATTTCTCAAAAGTATCGAGGCATTCGATCAGCCGATCCGGCGGTGGCGGCACAAAAGCGGCGTTGCCTGGGCGCGATCCGCCGATCCAGTTTTGCGATGTACGAAACTCGCCTGGCTGTTTATTACTGCCGCGCCCTTTGGAAAGAAGGATAGCGTGCATCTCGCGGATCAAACGCAACGATACGGGAAAGCCTTCCTGCACACGCTTCAAACCATGTTCAAGAGCCGCAACGTAGGACGAGACTTCGACCACATCGTCAATGGGAACGCTGGGTGCTTCGCCGCTTTCATGGAGCAACAAGTCTGAGAGGGAGGATTGCGTCCCTTCGATCTGGGACGACAGCACAGCCTCTTTGCGCACGTAATAATAAAGGAGCAGATTGCTGTCCGGCAGAATGTCGGCTACGGCATCGAGCTTGCCCAAAGCCTGGTTGGCCTTGGATAGCAGCCCCTGCAATTCCAGCAAGTTTAAGGACGGCTGAGGCGGCAATGCAGGCGGCAAGAAAGCCTGATAGCTCTCCCCTGCAACGCTGCACCTTATATAAGAGCCGAGACGGCTGTTATCGCCGGACATGGCTGGCTATCCTTTCTTTTTGATTCGATGAAAGAAAGAATAGATAAATATGCTTTCTTTGTAAAGTCGCTAAATAGAGGAAATCGCCATATTTAGGGGAAAAAGAAGGTTTTTAACCATTTTCTTTCTTTTCAACGATTAAAAACAAAGCATACATCCAAAACCGTAACCGATTGGCCCCCATTTATAGCCTTGTTTTCTTCAGCCTAAGGGCATTTCCAATCACGGATACGGAACTGAGCGCCATCGCCGCTGCTGCCATCACGGGACTAAGCAGTACGCCAAAAACGGGGTATAGAACGCCTGCGGCTACCGGAACGCCCGCCATATTGTAAATAAACGCGAAAAACAGGTTTTGGCGGATATTGCGCATGACGGACTTAGAAAGTTTCTGCGCCCGCACGATGCCCATCAAATCGCCCCTTAATAGCGTCACGCCCGCGCTTTCCATCGCCACGTCCGTGCCAGTCCCCATGGCGATACCGATGTCGGCGGCGGCCAGAGCCGGAGCGTCGTTCGTACCGTCCCCCGCCATAGCCACGACACGTCCTTCGTTTTGCAGTTTCTTGACGATGCGCCCCTTGTCTTCGGGCAGGACTTCGGCTTCGACCTCGTCAATACCCAACTGCCGCGCCACGGCCTGCGCGGTAGTTTTATTATCGCCCGTGAGCATCACCACGCGAATTCCGGCTTTTTGCAATTCCTTGACCGCTTGCGGCGTGGTTACCTTGATCGGGTCGGCTATGGCCAGAAGTCCAGCCGCTTTACCGTCGACCGCCGCGAATATCACCGTCGCACCGTCCTTGCGCAAAGCATCGCCCTCAGCTTCCAAATCGGAAACATCTACACCCAGATCATTCATCATCTTGATATTGCCAAGCGCCACTATGCGGCCAGAGACCTTGCCGACCACACCTTTTCCAGTAGGCGAGTCGAAATCATCCGTCTTGGCGATAGAGATGCCTTTTTCCCTTGCCGCTACGACAATGGCATGAGCCAGCGGGTGTTCGCTTCCCTGTTCCAGAGACGCTGCCAAGGAGAGTAGATCGTCTTCGGACACTCCTTGAGCGATAATGCGGATCACCTTTGGCTTGCCTTCGGTGAGCGTCCCCGTCTTATCGACGACAAGCGTATCGATTTTTTCCATACGCTCCAGAGCTTCGGCGTTTTTAATCAAAACGCCAACCTGTGCGCCGCGACCGACACCGACCATGATCGACATCGGCGTGGCAAGACCAAGGGCGCATGGGCAAGCGATGATGAGAACGCTGACCGCTGCGATCAAACCATAGCTAAAGGCAGGTGACGGGCCGAATATAGCCCACACAATAAAAGCCACGATGGCGACAAGAATGACGGCAGGCACAAACCAGGCTGCAACATGGTCGGCCAGCCTTTGAATGGGCGCACGGCTACGCTGCGCTTCCGCGACCATCTGTACGATGCGCGAGAGCATGGTGTCGCCACCCACGCGCTCGGCTTTCATAATAAAACCACCCGTCTGGTTCATCGTACCGCCGATAAGGGCAGCATCCTTTTCTTTCATGACGGGCATGGACTCTCCCGTCACCATCGATTCATCAACCGCGCTTTTGCCCTCGACGACCACGCCGTCAACAGGAACCGTCTCTCCTGGACGCACGCGCAAAAGATCGCCCGCGTGAACGTGGGAGAGTTGAATATCCTCTTCCGTGCCGTCCATATTAATCCGGCGGGCGGTTTTGGGCGACAAATTCAAAAGCGCCTTGATTGCACCGCCCGTTTTTTCCCGTGCGCGTAATTCCAGAACCTGTCCCAGAAGTACGAGAACCGTAATGACGGCGGCGGCTTCAAAATAGACCGGAACCGATCCGTCCTGGCGACGGAATCCTTCGGGAAACACATCCGGCATAAGCGTGGCAACAATACTGTAAAGCCAAGCCATGCCCGTGCCGATGGCGATCAGCGTGAACATATTGAGATTACGCGAGGTGATGGATGCCCAGCCGCGCGCGAAAAACGGCCAGCCTGCCCACAACACGACAGGCGTTGCCAGTGCCAGTTGGATCCAGTTGGAGGTCGCGCCTGTCACAAAGTGGAGATTGGTCAAATGCGCGCCCATTTCCAACATGAAAACCGGAAGCGTCAAAACAAGGCCGATCCAAAAACGGCGCGTCATATCGATCAACTCGTGGTTTGGGCCTTCCTCGCCCGTCATCACTTCTGGTTCCAACGCCATGCCGCAGATGGGGCAGTTTCCAGGCCCGACCTGACGGATTTGCGGATGCATCGGGCAGATATAAATCGTTCCCGCTGGCGCGTCCGCAACCGGAGCCTTCGCTTGGTGATTATGCCCATGCATCGCGCAGCACGAACCATGCGACGGCTTTTCTTGGGGTTTTTGATGATCGTGATGATGGTGCGAATGATCGGCCATGGCTGATACTCCTTATTCGTCAAATTTTGAAAACAAACTTGTGACTTCCTCGATGGATTTCATGCGACTGGCCTTGTCGCCGCTTTGCATGGCGCTCGTCACGCATGATGACAAATGACGGCGTAAAATTTCCGTTTCGATACCCTTGACCGCTGAGCGCACGGCTCGCAGTTGGGAAATGATTTCGGGGCAATAGCGGTCTTCCTCCACCATTTTCTTGACCCCCTCGATCTGGCCCGCGATGCGATTCAGACGCTTGATCTCCGCATCATGGTATGGGTGTTTTGAATGCGCCATGGGCTTTCTCCGTTCAATCTTTATACCTTATAGGGGTATATAGTATCAAAATCCGCACAATCAAGCTCTCAGAAAAATAAACAGCCTGTCGGAGCGTTCCGGCAGGCTTGTCTTTTCAATTAATAAATACATACCCAGCACTCGATTAGGATGCCTTATCCAATGTCTCAAAAGGCTGTCCGTAAATGCACTGTTTGTACTGGTCGAGATTGATCACGCCGCGTCCGTGCATCAGCTTGCATTCTTGGCTGTTATACTTTTGCGCCTGCTTGGTCGTGGCCGTCGTTGTCGGCGTTGCCGCACAAGCGGCGAGGAGCGCGGTCATGGCCAACAGCCCGCCCAAACGAAGCGATGTAAGAGATATGTTCTTCGTCATGATAGACTTCTTTCTCAGTGAGTTGATGAGACGAGGCATTCGTCACATCAATAATACGTTTTGAAAGCGCCCATCCCTGAAGAGCGGAAGGCTATTTTTACAAGCGACGATCGCGTCAATCAGTCCTGTTTCTTGTCACCATGGCCGTGCTTATGTCCAAAGATATGCATCAGCGGGCAAGCCAGCAAGAAAAGATACGGCAACGCCACTGCCAGATGCACCAGATGGACGGTCAAAAGATAATAACTGACTCCAGCCAAAGCTAGAATGAGCGCAATCCCCTTCCATGAGAGAATGCAAGACAGAAAGCCTCTATGGTCGTGCGTGCAGTGTTTATCGTGATGCATGACATTCTGTCTTAATGATGTGAGTTATGATTTTCTTCACCCCTAGAGGAAGGTTCTTGTGCTGGATCAACGGTCTTTGTCGTTCCATTTTGACCTTCCTGCATCATCATACCGCCTTTCATTTCGCCCATATTCATGCCGCTATCGGTAACAGGCATCGGACCGCTGGCGAACTTATCGAGGTTTTCCTTGCTCTCGAAATAATAGGTCATGCCGTGCTTATCCGCACCGATGATCGCGCTGGCCTTGTCGACCTGCTTGCCGCTTACAGGATCCGTCGCCGTGCGCAAGGATACGTCGTTTTTTAGTTTGTCCGCGCACATCGGGCAACACCCGTAATAAGTCTTTCCTTCGACCTCGATGGCGATTTGCGGTTTATCGAACACCTTATTGTTCATCATGCACACATATTGCGCCTCGGTAGGTTTAAGCCAAGCCCCATCATGCGCGGGACTGGTCTCTGCGGCCATGGCGGGCGCGAATGCGGTCAAGACCATCATCAATGCCAGTAAAATCGTCTTCATGGGTATTCTCCTTTATCGGTTGGTTTATTTCACGGTTACGCCGAACGGCGCGAAGATATCTTTCCCACCGATCCGCACCTGAGCGAAAAGCTTCACAAAGCCAGGTTTCTCAGGCTCAATATGAAACTCCAGTTTTGGCCCGCCGCGTTCCGTGTCGCTGCTCGGCTCTTGGCCCATCGGATGGACATGGAGGACGGAATTATAATCTTCGGTAAAACCGACAACATGCGCGAAGGCGCCCATTACAGGCTCAAGCTGGGTAAAGGGCTGGCCGTCTTTGGTGACTGTCACGCTTCCCATGACAGGCGCGCCCGCTTTTGGCTCACCATCCAAGGCTAAAGTGAAGGTATAACCGTCAACCGTCGCCGTCATGTTTGTGCTTTTGTCGATACCGGATTTTTCTTTGGCGGGCGTTCCCATGTCGGTCTGCACATATTCCTGCTTATCCGTAGCTACAGGAATTACATCCGCCCAGACTCGATAGCTGTCGTTTTTCAGCGGCGTGAAGTCGAATACATACTCGCCTGGATTTTTACCTGCTGTGGGATGGATATGATGGTAATCAGTGAGTGTGGGATCGACGACAAGCAAATGCAGCTTTTTGGTATGCGCTTCCTTGAGATCATCCAAAGTCCGAGGCTTGCCGTCGGCAACGGCGTTCAGCTTTACGATCACTTGCGTGGTTTTTCCGGATTCCAGTGCAGCGGCAGGTTCAAGCGTCAGTTTGACTGTGTTCTTGGTCTCCATGGCTTCCATTTTATCACCGCCATGTCCCATCGCGTCATGAGACATGCTTGCGGCGGCAGCGGGAGTGTTTGAACCGTGACCTTCAGCATGGTCGCCTGCGGCATAAGCGGCGGCACCCGTGGTCAGAATGGTAGTAACGAGCAATGTGTGAAGTAATTTCATGATTTTTCTCCTTATTTCAAAGCGGCTTCGACAAGTTTAAAAGCGCCTTGCGCCTTTTTGAATTCGGCCTTTGATTTCTCGGCATCTTTGGCATCTGCAACTGTATGCAGTTTCCCAAGCTGGGCGACGAATTGATTGATCGAGGATTCCAGGCGCGCCTTTTTGTCATCTGCGACGGTCGCGCTGGTCTTCAAGGCTTTCGCCGCTGCATCGATTTTTTCAATCTCGGCATGCGTTAAATCAAGCTGTCCGGCATCGATCTGAGAGCCGAGCGCATCCATGCTTGTTTGGATGCTTGTCAGGGGTTCTTGCGTTGTTGTCGCGGGCATCGCGGCTTCCGCAGTCGTTTCATGCGGCTGGTCGCCGTGATCTTCGTCGCCGTGCGCAAAGGCTGGTTGATTAAGCCCTGCCAGGACGATAATGGCGGCGGTAAGTAATAGTTTTTTCATGATGGTCTCCTTTATTGGGTTATGGCTTGGGGTAACAGAGTTGTGATTGGCTTTTTACCGAACTTCCAGAACACGAGCGGGCGTACCGTAAGGTCGAGCAAGGTGCTGGAGAATAGGCCGCAGAAAATGACCACGGCGACTGGATGGAGCAATTCGCGCCCTGGCTCGTCAGCGGCGATGACAAGTGGGATCAGCGCCAGAGACGCGGTCAGCGCTGTCATCAACACGGGGATGATCCGCTCGGATG
>CAYRVJ010000061.1:0-8184 GCA_964427785.1 uncultured Alphaproteobacteria bacterium
GCAGCAAAACAATTGCATCAGGGCAAGTGATTATTGATGGGCCGGTGACAATTATTACCAAATCTAATACGCTAACATTTTCGTCCTCTGGAGTGCTTACGATTAATGGTCAAAGTTTGCAGTTTGACCGTCTTGGAAATTTTGCTGGAGGGATTTCGCCAACTGTTTCAGGAGCAAACTTAGTATTAAATAACTCTGCACGAATTATTGAAGTTAACACAGTTGATAACACGCCAGGGGTTGTGACTGTAGCAGCAAGTACAACACTGCCGTACGATTTATTTTTGTCAGATGATCACACTGTGTCGGTGACGCAAACGGCAACGCTGACAGGAAATGGACACATAATGACAATGGCCGATCATGCGAATGCTTTAATTACAGTTTCAGCATCGCGAGCGTTAACGCTTAGTGACATTGTGCTTAACGGATTGCAACCAGCGCACATCAGTTTGGGGTCGGGAGCTAGCTTTAGTTTTGGTGCATCTTCGTCGGTTCGCTTGCATAAAAATATTACCTTATCATCCACTTGGAGCTATTCAGGAGATTCGATTTTGAATGGAAACGGCAATGTGATTGATATTTCATCTTCTGGGGTATTGGCTCTCGCAGCAGGAGTGACGCTGCGTATTTCTGATGCATACATCAAGGGTCTTGGTTCAACAGGAGATATAACTTTTGGATCTGCTTCATCAACTTTGCGCTTGTCAAATGTGGTGATTGAAATGACGGGAAGCAAAACTATCTCCAGTGGGAATGTGATCATTGATGGGCCGGTAACAATTATTACTAAATCGAATACATTAACCTTCTCTTCTTCTGGAGTGTTGACGGTTAATGGGCAAACTCTTGGTTATGATCGCCTAGGGAACTCTAGCGGCGGAATTACTCCGATAATAGTCGGTGCGAATTTAGTGCTTAATAATTCAGGCCGCGTTACGGAGATAAATGCTGGCACTGATTTGACTCCTGTTAATAATATTTTGGCAACGATTGATCATGGGCCAAGCAATTTAACGTTTGCAGGTTCGAGCACGCTTGCTTACGACTACAACTTGTCCGAAGATCACACGTTAACAGCAACGACAACCGGAACGCTGAATGGTAACGGTCACAAAATTAGATTCTCCGATCATGCAGCAACGCAATTGACGGTTAACAATTCCGTAACATTAACTTTAAGCGAAGTTGTACTGGATGATTTGCAGCCTTCACACATCAGCTTGGGCTCGGGTTCAGATATTATTTTTGGAACAAATTCATCTGTTCGCTTGGCAAAAAATTGCACGCTTAACACAACCTGGAAATTTGCAGGAAACTCGATGCTTGATGGTCGCAACAAAATGTTAACGCTTGGCTCCAGTGGCATAATTGAAGCGCAAGCCGGAGCCAATTTAACACTCAAAGATTTAACCATTTATGATGTTAATGGCACCAATGTGCGCTGCGCTTCCAATACCGCAACCATCACTTTTGACAATGTAAAAATTGTTAATCGCAACGCCTGGAACTTTGCGACTGGAGCTTTTGCTGTGATAAACAATTTAACGCTTGCTGGTGGCGGAACCTTTGTTTATCAATCAGCTTATGCAAGTACGGTCAACGATAACTCAACTTTATTTTTGACCGATGGAATGACGTTCTCGTACGATCCAGCCAAAGGATCAAGTCAAGCGATTGCTGGGCAACAAAATTTAGTTTTCACCAACACAAGTTCAAAGCTTTGGTGTGATGGCGTAACGCTCAAAATCACAAATACTGGCATGCGATTGAAGAAGGGAACATTGCACTTTGATCGCAAGTGTTCAATTTACAGTGATGCAAATTTAACCGACACAGCACATGGTGTTATTTTTGGTGATGGTAATTATCAAAACGATCCACAAATTAATCTTGGGCCAGGGGCGAGGGTTAGCTTAGAGAGTGGGGTATTGGAATATGAGTTGATTGAGGATTTTGTTCTTAAATTTGGTGATTCTATTTTATTAAGGCAAAAAACTCATGGCCTGTATTTGGATTGGGGTAATGTTGGTGTTTACGCATTTGGTCATGGTGATTATGTCGTAGGGGTTACTACTCCTACTGCCAACTCGACTGTATACGTTGCTCCCGGAGATATTCAAACCACATGGGGCAGCGGTTTATTGGAAACACCGGTTTCAACTGGATACTCTTACTTAAAATTTGTCCTTCCTTCTCCTTATGATGTTGTTGGGTTTTATCCTTATGCTGGGGTAAGTATTTCCTCGCCGACGCCTCCGTATTATTGGATTTTTGCGAAAAAAGGAGTTGAAGCGTATTTTCAAAGTGTCGCGCGTTTATACAAAAAAGGAGGTAATCCTGGGCAGCGAATTAGAGAAGGTGACGAGGTATATATTGTAAGTTGTACAGATTCGACGACTCCAAGGTATCTTGGTTCTACCAATTTAACAACGATTGGTGGTTACAGAGAGATATTTAATTATGAATCTTCTTCGCAGCCTCCGAGCTTTGATACGCAGTTTATTTGGGTTGTTGAAAAAATAAATGATAAAGCGTATCTAAATAATCCTACAAATCAGACAGCTATTACGGTTGTTTCTGTAAGTAATTGGCCATCTGTAGCAGCTTGCCAATTCTAGGATTTGTTGCGGGTTTAAACGATTGCTTGCTAACCTGCAGCAAGGTTTGCTGAAGATTTTATTTTGTGAATAATTTTATCTTTTTAATTTGTACCTTTTTGATAACAGCTCAGGGTTTGCAATGTTTGTTTGTTAATGCGCAGGGCTCTGGTCAAACTATTTTTTTGAAGGGCGCATCTAAGCTTAACACCGCAGTTAATTTTACAAACCCATTAACAATTCGCAAATATTCTACAGCCACTTTGTCTGGTTCGCTTACAACCTCTAAAATTTCTTTTGCTGGTGGAGCGTTGGATTCTGACGAGGTTGACAATTCTGGCGCATTTATTTTTTCTGCAAGTCCTCAGTTTGCGATGCAGGGCTCTAAGGTTTATAAAGCCGCCGAGGATAGAACGCTATTGAACTTAACGGTTTCAGGGACGGGGAATAAGTTATACGGAGCACCTCTTTTTTCAGGGAATGTGACGATTGGAAGTGGTGCTGATATTGCGTTTGGAATTCGCTCAAAAATGAACGTGAATGTGGCTCTTGGCTCCGGAACGATGAAGTTAGAAAATGATTTGTTGTTTACCGATTCCAAGCAAATGACCGGTGCAGGAACGATGAATTTGCAAAACTTTAAATTAAAATTTGGAGCAAAACCGCTAACGTTTTCTTCGCTAATTACCTGGCAAAACGCGTCAGATATTGAGTTAGGAAGTTATACCACGCTTTCTTCAACGTGGTCGTTTGCAAGCGATGGTGTGATTAACGGAAACGGCAACGTACTTGATATTTCGTCTTCTGGTGTTTTAGCTATCGCTGCGGCAACAACTTTAAGTTTGACCGATTTGTACTTAAAAGGATTTGGTTCAACAGGCGACATAACCTTTGCCAATGCAACCACATCAATTTTGCGCCTCTCTAACGTTGTTATTGAGATGACAGGCAGCAAAACAATTTCATCTGGGCAAGTAATTATTGATGGGCCAGTGACAATTATCACAAAATCAAATACGCTAACATTTTCGTCCTCTGGTGTGCTTACAATTAACGGCCAAACGCTGCAATTCGATAGGCTAGGCAGCTTCACGGGCGGGGTCTCTCCGCTGGTAGCCGGAGCAAACTTAGTGCTCAACAACTCAGCTAGAATAATTGAAATAGGTGCTAATGAAAATAGTCCAGGGGTATCTACAATTGCTGCAAGCACAACATTAGGTTATGATTTATTTTTGTCGGATGATAGAACGTTATCGGTGACGCAAACAGCAACGATTACGGGAGGCGGGCACGCGATTAATTTTGCTGATCATGCGAATGCCTTGATTAACGTTTCGGCATCGCGAGCGTTAACGCTTAGTGACATTGTGCTTAACGGATTGCAACCGGCGCACATCAGTTTGGGATCGGGAGCAAGTTTTAGCTTTGGAGCATCTTCGTCGGTGCGCTTGCACAAAAATATTACCTTATCATCAACCTGGTCATATTCAGGAGATTCGATTTTGAATGGAAATGGCCATGTGATTGATATTTCCTCTTCTGGGGTGTTGTCTCTCGCAGCAGGGGTAACATTACGCGTTTCTGATGCATGCATCAAGGGGCTTGGTTCAACAGGGGATATAACGTTTGGTTCTGCAGCATCAACGTTGAGATTGTCAAATGTGGTAATTGAAATGACGGGAAGCAAAACGATCTCCAGTGGAAATGTCATTATTGATGGTCCGGTAACGATCATCACAAAAGCAAATACGCTAACTTTTTCGTCAAGCGGTGTTTTGACGGTTAATGGGCAAACTCTTGGTTATGATCTAGCTGGGAATAGTTCCGGCGGAATTACGCCAACAACAGCGGGTGCGAATTTAGTGTTAAACAGCTCTGGGCGGGTTATAGAAGTTAACTCCCCAACAGATTTGACTTCGATTAACGCAGCGTTAGCGTCCATCGACCATGGTCCAAGTAATTTAACGTTTGCAGGTTCTTCGACTCTAGCTTACGATTATAACTTGTCCGAAGATCACGCGTTAACAGCAACTACGACCGGAACGCTGAATGGCAATGGCCACAAAATTAGATTCTCCGATCATGCAGCAACGCAGCTGACAGTTAACAATTCCGTAATATTAACTTTAAGCGAAGTTGTGCTTGATGACTTGCAACCTTCACACATCAGCTTGGGATCGGGTTCAGATATTATTTTTGGAACAAATTCATCTGTTCGCTTGGCAAAAAATTGCACGTTAAATTCGACGTGGAAGTTTGCCGGAAACTCGATGCTTGATGGTCGCAACAAAATGTTAACGCTCGGTTCAAGTGGCATAATTGAAGCGCAAGCTGGAGCCAATTTAACGCTCAAAGATTTGACCATTTATGATGTCAATGGCACCAATGTGCGCTGCGCTTCAAATACCGCAACTATTACTTTTGATAACGTAAAAATTGTTAATCGCAACGCCTGGAATTTTGCGACTGGAGCGTTTGCGGTGACAAACAATTTAACGCTTGCTGGTGGCGGAAAATTTGTGTACCAATCTGCTTATGCAAGTACGGTTAATGATAACTCAACATTATTTTTAACTGATGGTATGACGTTCTCTTATGACCCAGCAAAGGGCTCAAATCAAGCAGTGGCTGGTCAGCAAAATTTAGTTTTCACCAACACAAGTTCAAAGCTTTGGTGTGATGGAGTAACGCTCAAAATCACAAATACTGGCATGCGTTTAACCAAAGGAACGATTCAGTTTGATCGTAAGTGTTCGATTTACAGTGATGCAAATTTAACCGATACATCTCATGGTCTGGTTTTGGGTGATGCGCTTGCAAATAATGATCCACAAATTAATCTTGGGCCAGGGGCGAGAGTTAGCTTAGAGAGTGGGGTCTTGGAATATGATCTAATTGAAGACAGCTATTTAAAATACGGAGATGCAGTTCTTTTGAGGCACGCGACCTATGGACTTTATATAGACACCTTCAATTCTACTACGCAAACCGGGAGCTTGGCTAACGAAATTAGGCTGGCTTATGCAAATGCAACCCTTTACAATCCGGACAGTTATTTTTATGTTCAACCAGTTGATACAAATACTCGTTGGGGAAGTGGTGCCTTGCTTGGGCAACAAGTTTTGACCGGGAGTTACCTTAAATTTGAGTGCTCCGCTGACTATGGCTTAACCGGTAACGCTTTTGGAGGGTTTAGCCCTAATCCTGGTGGTGTGAGCTTGAATTATCTTAACGCGTCTGAGTTTTTAGTAGCTCCGGTTTCGACTCCCGCCCCTCCTTATTACCAAGCATCTTTGCTGGCGTATTCCTATATTCTTTTTGGTGCGCAGTACAATACGGCTTATGCTAGAATTTTTAAATATGGTGGATCTGTGGGTTCTGGAATCCAAAAGGGAGACACTATTTACATTCAGTTTGTGGCTGGTTCTGGCGCAGTGTTTTATTTAGGGTCTCAAAATAGTACAATTTCAGGCTCTAAAAAAGAATTATTTCACTATCGCTCTACCACACTTGCTCAGCCACCAAATTTTTCTACTTATTATTTATGGAGCCTTGAAGATTTTATTTCTGGCGCTTATTCTTCTAGTTCCATATATCCTTCGTCTGCTGTTACGGTTGTCGGATCTGTAGATCTGTCGGCGGTGCAAGCAGCAAGCAACTATCAGTTCTAGTATTTATTGCTTAAAAAATAGTTTGGATGCTAACCTGCAACAAGTTTTATTGAATGTTCTGATCTTGTGAAAAATTTGTATCTAATTTTTGCATTGCTTTCTGTTTTCCAAAACGCATCTTGTTTTTTTGTTAATGCGCAGGGATCATCGCCAACATTGTTTCTTAAAGGAACATCAAAGCTTAATACTGCAGTTAATTTTACAAACCCATTAACGATTCGCAAAGATTCCACAGCAACTCTTTCAGGATCGCTTACGACCTCTAAGATTTCTATCGTTGGCGGCAACTTAGATTCAGACGAGACAGACAACGCATCAACGCTTTTGTTCGCAGCAAGCACCCAATTTTCAATGCAGGGGTCAAGCGTTTATAAAGCGATAGACAACAGCACTATTTTGAATTTAACGATTTCAGGAACGGGGAATAAGTTATACGGAGCGCCTCTTTTTTCCGGCAATGTGACGATTGGAAGCGGTGCTGATATTGCGTTTGGAATTCGCTCGAAGATGAACGTGAACGTGGCGCTAGGATCAGGAACTATGAAGTTGGAAAACGATTTGTTGTTCACTGACTCCAAGCAAATGACCGGTACGGGAACCATGAATTTGCAAAACTTTAAATTAAAATTTGGAGCAAAACCATTAACGTTTTCGTCGCTAATTACCTGGCAAAACGCCTCAGATATTGAGTTGGGAAGTTATACTACGCTTTCTTCGACGTGGTCGTTTGCGAGCGATGGTGTGATTAATGGAAACGGCAACGTACTTGATATTTCGTCTTCTGGTGTTTTAGCTATCGCTGCGGCAACAACTTTAAGTTTGACCGATTTGTACTTGAAGGGTTTTGGTTCAACAGGCGACATAACCTTTGCCAATGCGACGACCTCTATTTTGCGACTTTCGAATGTGGTGATAGAAATGACTGGGAGCCGAAATATAACATCAGGACAAGTGATCATTGATGGGCCGGTGACAATCATCACCAAATCTAATACCTTAACATTTTCGTCCTCTGGTGTGCTTACAATTAACGGCCAAACGCTGCAATTCGATAGGCTAGGCAGCTTCACGGGCGGGGTCTCTCCGCTGGTAGCCGGAGCAAACTTAGTGCTCAACAACTCAGCTAGAATAATTGAAATAGGTGCTAATGAAAATAGTCCAGGGGTATCTACAATTGCTGCAAGCACAACATTAGGTTATGATTTATTTTTGTCGGATGATAGAACTTTGTCGGTGACGCAAACAGCAACGTTGACAGGAAATGGACACACAATAAATTTTGCAGATCACGGAAATGCTTTAATTACAGTGTCAGCATCGCAAGCCTTAACTCTGAGCGATGTTGTGCTTAACGGATTGCAACCAGCGCACATCAGTTTGGGATCGGGAGCAAGCTTTAGCTTTGGAGCATCTTCGTCGGTGTGCTTGCACAAAAATACTACGCTCTCATCAACTTGGTCATATTCAGGAGATTCGATTTTGAATGGAAATGGCCATGTGATTGACATTTCTTCTGGAGGTGTTTTTGCGATTGCAGCAGGTGTAACGCTGCGCGTTTCTGATGCATACATCAAAGGCCTTGGTTCAACAGGAGATATAACTTTTGGATCTGCTGCATCAACTTTGCGCTTGTCAAATGTGGTGATTGAAATGACGGGAAGCAAAACGATCTCCAGTGGAAATGTGATCATTGATGGGCCGGTAACGATCATCACAAAAGCCAACACATTGACATTCTCGTCTTCTGGCGTTTTGACGGTTAATGGGCAAACTCTTGGTTATGATCGAGCTGGAAATAGTTCCGGCGGAATTACGCCAACGACAGCGGGTGCGAATTTAGTGTTAAACAGCTCCGGGCGGGTTATAGAAGTTAACTCCCCAACAGATTTGACTTCGATTAACGCAGCGTTAGC
>CAYRVJ010000062.1:0-3754 GCA_964427785.1 uncultured Alphaproteobacteria bacterium
TGCATGGCGTGACATTCGGCTCCGGCACGGTCAAATACACCGATCTGATCGCGGCCTAGATTTTGGAAAGCCCTTTGGCGGGCGCTCCCGCTGCTGCCGGAATAGGCACATGGCGGTAGCGGGCGTAGCGGACCGGCAAAGGCGCGATCAGTTCCTTGCGCGCTTCGATTATGACGATCCCTGAAAATTGCGAAAACGCCATGCGGCCTATTTTTTCGATCGCACGGTGCGAAGACAGCCACAGCCCGCTTTGACGCGGCGGCGCGTAAAGGCAGCGCCTTGTCCCCATCGGCGCGAATTGGGATTGCTGCAAAAGCCGTTGCAGCTGCGTCGCGGAAAAGGGCTGGCCATTGCCGAAAGGTGTTTGGTCGGAATGCGCCCACAACCCTAACCGATTCGGCGCGATCAAGATCAACCGTCCGTCGCCCGCTAAAACCCTCCAGATTTCTTGAAGCAAATGGCGCGCATCACCGCAGCCTTCGAGCGCGTGGACGACGACGGCGCAGTCTATGGAATAATCCTCGAACGGCAAGGTGTTTTCATCGCACAGGGTCACCAGATTTTTTTCGCCGCGCGGCCAGGCGATGACGCCTTGGGTGGCGGGCATTGCATAGCACACACGCTCGGCCTCTGTGATAAAGGGTTTTAAGAAAGGCGTGGCGTATCCCAAGCCCAAAAGCCGTTTGCCGCGAAGATTGGGCCACAGCCCGCGGATTTCGCGGCGGATAGCGCGCTTTGCGGTTTTGCCCAAAGGGCTTGCATAAAAATGCACAAGATCCAAAACGTCGCTATGCATACTACTCCGGAATCAGCCGTAAAAAGCTAGACCATATATTGGCCGCCATTGATATCGAAGGTAGCGCCGGTGACGAAGGAACTTTTGTCGGACGCAAGCCACACTACCAAATCCGCAACGTCTTCGGGCGTGCCAAGCCGGTTTGCCGGAATTTGCGCGATGATCTTTTGCAGGATCGCGGCATCGACGGCTTGTACCATTTCGGTATTGATATAGCCCGGCGCGACCGCATTCACGGTGATGCCCTTGGCGGCGGATTCCAGCGCGAGCGAGCGGGTAAAACCCAATATGCCGGATTTGGCGGCGGAATAATTGGTCTGGCCGAATTGGCCCTTGCGGCCGTTGATCGAGCCTATATTGATGATCCGGCCATAGCCGCGCTCGCGCATGCCTTCGATCACATGGCGGCACATGTTGAAACAGCTGGTCAGGTTGGTCGCGATCACGTCGCCCCATTGTTCCTGTGTCATTTTGTGCAAAGTGATGTCGCGGGTGATCCCGGCGTTGTTCACGAGGATTTCGACTTTTTGTTTTAATTCGGCCTCTGCCTGCGCGATGCCGTTTTTGCAGGCGTTGAAATCGGCGACATCCCATTTAAAAACATGAACGCCGGTCTCGGCTGAAAATTTCCGCGCGGCTTCGTCGTTGCTGTGATAGGTCGCAGCGACGGTATGTCCCGCCGCTTTTAGCGCCTTGCTAAGCGCGGCGCCGATGCCGCGCGTGCCGCCTGTTACGATAGCTAGTCTTTGGCCCATTTAAGCTCCTTTTTCGGTGGCGGTGAGCAGTGACAGTGATCTGTGCGCACTGCTCACTGTTCACTGATTACTGTCACTGTTCAATGCACATGGCGATGCCCATGCCGCCGCCGATGCACAAGGTGGTCAATCCCCGTTTGGCTTTGCGCCTTTGCATTTCATGGATCAAAGTTACCAAAACGCGGCAGCCGGATGCACCGATGGGATGGCCCAGCGCGATGGCGCCGCCATTGACGTTGACTTTGGCGGGATCCCAGCCCATGTCCTTGTTCACGGCGCAGGCCTGGGCCGCAAAAGCCTCGTTCGCCTCGATCAAATCGAGATCATTGATTTTCCAGCCCGCTTTTTCAAGCGCCTTGCGCGACGCGGGGATCGGCCCCGTGCCCATCACCGCCGGATCAACCCCGGCGGTGGCCCAGGACGCGATCCGTGCCAGTGGGGTAATTCCGCGCTTTTTCGCCTCTGCCGCGCTCATCAAAATTACCGCCGCCGCGCCGTCATTGATGCCGGACGCATTGCCCGCAGTGACGCTGCCGGATTTGTCGAAAGCAGGTTTCAGCCCTTGCAGGGATTCGAGGCTTGCGCCGTGGCGCGGGTATTCGTCTTTGTCGAAAACGATGTCGCCCTTTTTGTTCTTGATGGTGATGGGTATGATTTCGTCTTTGAATTTTCCGTCCTTTTGCGCGGCTTCGGCCTTTTGCTGGCTATTAAGCGCGAATTGATCTTGCATTTCGCGGGTGATTTGCCATTTCTGCGCGACGTTTTCCGCCGTGATGCCCATATGGTAATTGTTGAAAATATCCGAAAGCCCGTCCTTGATCATGGTGTCGGTGAATTCCATTCCGCCCATTTTCTGCCCGGCGCGCAGATAGGCGGCGTGCTGCGACAGGCTCATATTTTCTTGGCCGCCCGCCGCGACGATGTGGGCGTCTCCATTCTTGATGGATTGCAGGCCCAACGCGACCGCGCGCAACCCGGATCCGCAAACCTGATTGATGGTCATCGCTGTTTTTTCGGCGGCAATTCCCGCGGCGATGGCCGCTTGGCGCGCCGTGTTCATCCCAAGCCCGGCGGTCAAGACATGACCCATGATGACTTCGTCGACATCGTTTGCCGCGATTTTGGCGCGGGACAGCGCGGATTTTATCGCCTCGGCCCCCAAGATATGCGCCGGTGTCGTCGCCAGCGTGCCAAGGAAAGATCCGATCGCGGTGCGTGCGGCGGAAACGATAACGATGTCGGTTGTCATGAATCACCTTTGGGTAAGGGATAAAGGAAAGCGAGAATCAAAACTAGGCAAAGAACGGCCTAATGTCTAGTGTTTTACGCTTTTGCGCTGCGATGCAACCATGCGGCTATTTCCGGCCAAAGCGCGGTTTTCGCCCCCCGGCTTGCCAGCATGCCGATATGTCCCAAATCCGGCTGCAATAGCGCCGTATGCGGCAATTGCCGGGCCAGCGAAAGCGCGGATTGCGGCGGAACGATCCGATCCTGGCTTGGGATCACGCAAAGCGTTGGCATGGAAATTTTTGCGGCATCGAGCCAGGTTTTCGCGTCGAGGGCGTGCTTTTTCTGCGGCAGCTTGTTGTCGCGGTACCAGCTTTCCAAACATTGCCGGAACACGCGATAGCCAAGCGGCATACCGTCATTCAGCCAATCTTCCAGGATCACAAAGGATTCGACTTGTTTTTTTTCCGCCCTGGCCAGCCGTTCGAATTTCTTTACGCCCAAAAGCGGGTCGAGATCGTAAAACAGCCCTTGCAGCACCGGAACCGGAATGATCCCGGATTTTTCGAACACCGGCAAAAGGCAGCGGCGCAGAAATTCGATTTTGCGCGGGTGGGGATAGGCCAGGTGAAAATCCCAGGGCGTCGCCATAAAAACGGCGCCAGCGCATTTGTTTTGATGCAGCTGCGCCAGCGCCGCCGCGAAAAAACCGCCCATGCAATAGCCCAAAAGCGTGGGCTTTTTTCCATACAGCCGGATCGCGGCAAGCAAGGCTTGTCCGGCCCTTTGCACATAATCTTCAAGCCCGAAATTGCTTTCCGTTTTGCCCGGTGTCCCCCAATCCAAAAGCAGAGGGCGGAATCCTTGTTCGCGCAGATAACCGACAAAGCTTTGCCCCTGGCGCAGGTCGAAAATATAGGCTTTGTTTATCAAGGAAGGGATCAGAAAAACCGGATTCGCCTTTGCGTTTTTTCCG
>CAYRVJ010000062.1:3854-8077 GCA_964427785.1 uncultured Alphaproteobacteria bacterium
TTTGTTTATCAAGGAAGGGATCAGAAAAACCGGATTCGCCTTTGCGTTTTTTCCGCCGAAATCCAGCAGCGTCGAGCCGCCTTTGCGCCATACCGCCTTGCCGCCGCTTTTTTTTCTTTGATAGGGGTGGGCTTGATAGATATTCAGCCCGTCGAGAAAATTTTTTGCTTTGCCCGCGATAAAACTGTCAAGCGCGAGGCTGGTTTTATCCGCGCCGTTTTCCGCGCTTAGCCGCGCCAGATTTTGCACCAGCGCCGCGCCGCGTTTTTGCAGGCTTGGATGCCACGGCGTTTGCCCGGATAGCAGCAGCGGGCTTGCGGAGCGCAGTCCCAGATACACCAGGTTTGCGGCGTTTAGGTGCAGCATCAGCGGTTTTGGCGCGCGCCTTTTTACGGTCGGTTTTTTTGCTTTCGCTTTTTTTTCTTTCATGGGGGCCACCAGGGGAAGCGGGGGAATTTCCGGCGCCGGTTTTCGGCTGCGCCGTCCAAAGCGACAGAAAATCGGACAATAGCTTTTCGTTGTCGGGATCTTTATACCACAGGGTGATTTGTTCTTGCCACAGTTCTAAAAGCTCGGAAAACGCGCTGTGCAGTGCGTTTACCTGCGGCTGATCGGGTTTTTTATCCGGCATGATGTTGTAGGTGCAGGGAAATGATGGGGTTGTAAATTTCAGCTTCTAAATAAGCCTTTCACGGCGTATAATAGCCGCTTGGGCCGCAATTCACAAGCGCCGCAGCAGTAATCCAGCCAACAATCCTTCAGGGTTATCATGGAAAAAAAGAAGAATATTCCCCAAGTCGTCATCAAGAAATACGCCAACAGGCGGCTTTACAATACATCGACCAGCACTTACGTCACTTTGAACGATTTGTGCGACATGGTCAAAGACGGCATCGATTTCGGCGTTTACGACGCCAAGACCGGCGAGGACCTGACCCATTCTGTTCTGACGCAGATCATTATGGAGCAGGAATCCAAAGGCGGCAGCAATCTTTTGCCGGTCGGGTTCTTGCGCAACTTGATCGGGTTTTACGGCGGCAATATGCAATTGCCGGTCGCCAAATTCCTCGAAGAGTCGATGGGAAATTTCATGTCGAATCAGGAAAAGCTGCAGCGCCAATGGAACGAGGCCATGGGGGGCATGTTTCCCGGCATGGGCGCCATGGGCGAGATGGGAAAACAGAACATGGCGATGATTGAAAAAGCCATGCGCATGTTTACGCCTTTTCCGGGCGAATCACCGCGCGGCGAGCAGGCCGGGCGCGCCGAAGCGCCAAATCCGCAAAAGCTCGAGGCGGAATATGTGCGGCTAAAGCATCAATTGGACGAATTGCAGCGCCAGATCCAAACGCTGCATCAGCGCAAAGCTTCGGATAAAAAATAATATTTTCTTGGATTAAGCCAATGCGCCCGCAAAGGTCAGCGGCGCGCGCTGGCTTTTCGCCATCGACAGCGGGTCGAATTGCCCGGATTGCGGCGCCAGTTCGGGCCTTCCGAAATACAGGCCTTGCAGGAAAGTGACGCCGAACCGCGCCAGCATTTCCGCGTCTTCCTTGTTTTCGACGCATTCCGCGATGGTGTCCAATCCAAATCCGGATGCCAGCTCTACCAGCGTGCGCACGAAAAGCTGGTTGCCGACATTGGTCGAAACGCCCTGCACGAAAGTGCCGTCGATTTTGACCATGTTGACCGGCAGCAGCCGCAGCTGGCGATAAGAGGTATAGCCCGCGCCGAAATCGTCCAGCGCCACGACGCAGCCCATGTCGCGCAATTGATGCACGAATTGCGTCGCCTCGCGGATGTCGGACAGCGCCGCCGTTTCGGTGATTTCGATGATCAGCCTCTGCGCCGTTTTGGGGTGATCCTGCAATAGGCCGCGCAAGTTGGCAAGCCAATTGCCGTTGCCGACATTGAACCCCGACACATTGACCGCCAAACGCAGTTCAAGGTTTTCCGAAAGCCGTTCCACCGCAAGGCGGCAAATATGATCGTCGATTTCACGCATCAGCCCCATTTGTTCCGCCGCTTGGATGAAAGATCCCGCCGCCAATGTCGTGCCGTCCGGCCGGCGGATCCGGGCCAGGCATTCATGGAAGAAGGCTTGTTTTGTTTGCGAGGATACGATCGGCTGAAAGGCAAGGCAGAACCGGTCGTTGCGCAAGGCGTTGCGCACTTCCTCGCTGACGCAAAGATTATAATTATTGCTGGTGACGGGGTGCAAATTGTTGCGGTATGGCGCGACGCAATTGCGTCCGCTGCGCTTGGCCGCTTGCAGCGCCAGTTCGGCGCGGGCCATGATGTCATGCGCGGTCGATCCGTCTTTCGGGAAATGCGTCACGCCGATAGAAACGGTGACGCCGACCTTGCCTTGTTCGGTTTCGATCGGGGTTGCATTGATAGATGCAAGAATATCTTCGAGAAACTGTTTTTCATTGCGTATGGCGAACAGATTGGCGACGATGCCGAAATGATCCCCGCCCAGCCTGCCGTGTATGTCGGACACGGAAAGCTGTTGTTGCAGGCGGCGCGCCACCTCGACGATAACCGCGTCCGCGGCGCTGTGGCCGAGCGCGTTGTTGATCAGGGATAAATTGTCGATGCCGACCACAAGGAACATGCCCTCGTTGCTGTGCCGCTTGGAAAACGCCAAGGCGTGATCCAAAGCCTCGCGCAGGTAAACCGCGTTGAAAAGACCGGTCAGCTCGTCGTAATGCGCCAGCTTTTGCATCCTCTCTTCTTGCAGCTTGCGGTCTGTGATCAGACGCAATGTCGCCAATATTTTTTCTGCGCGGCCTTGGGCGTTGAAAGAGGCCGCGCCTCTTTCTTCTATCCAGACATTCTTGCCGCTGGGCAATTGCAATTGATATTCGCAGGAAAAGAACGGGCTTTTGGACGCTAGATGCCGCTTCAACCGGTCGGCTCTGTGATGCAAACCCGAAGAATTGATCCAGGATTCGAATGTTTTGCGGGACTTGGCGCCAAAGAGTTCCGCAGCCTCTGCCCGCAGCAAATCGCCGCCCAGCCAGGACAAAGCATCGCTGTTTTCCGACCATTCATAGACAAGATCCCCGGCAGCAGCCAGCGCCGATAGCAGCTGGCTTTGCGAGACGATACCTGTCTCCGCGTTTTGTTCTTTTAAAGCCACGATTTCCCTACCCTCTATCTTAGGCTTTTATTTGTTCGCAGCTCTATTTTTGCCAAAAAAGAGTTAAATATATATCAAAATCGAAGAAATAAGTTTCCATTTAAGACAAAAAAATAATGGGTAAATAAAGGGTTAACTTTTCCTTCAAATCGCCTTATATAAAAGGTGTGCGTTAAGTCCGTATTCAAACCTTTTTACCAGCCGAATCATGCGTATTGCCGATACGATGCCGCCCCGCCGGGTTTCCAGCCGGACCAAGCAGATCGCGCCCGCGCGTTCCGCCAAGGGATTTGCTGGCCGGATCGCCGCCAATGGCAATCATGGCGGCGGCCAGAAAGGCGGCGAAGAATTTCCGCAAAGCCATTGGCAGCGCTGCGACGCGGGCTATGTCGCCCAATTCATCCATCAAGAATTATTGCCCGATGGGTTGAACCTGCCTGTCTTGTGCGAAGCCATCAAAGGCTATGAGCAGGCCAACCAAAATTTACAGCCGAAAACCCCGTTTCATGCCAAAATCGCCGTTTAGAATTTTACTGCTGATTCTTTTGGCGATGCCCGGCGCGATTCATGCCGCAAGCCCGGCGGGCTATGCCGTGCTGCAGGTGGTCGACAAGATCACGGCACAACGGCAAAAAATCCTGATGCCGACAGGCGGCGCCAAGGAATTCGGCACGATCCGCATCGTTTTGCGCAGCTGCCACAAATCCGCGCCCGAGGAAAGCAAACAGGACAGCGCGTTTGTCGAGGTGTTCGACCAAAAGGTCAACGCCGAAAATAAAATCGGCCCGGTGTTCACGGGCTGGATGTTTTCCGCAAGCCCTTCGATATCCGCGCTGGAACACCCGGTTTATGACGTAACGCTGCTGGAATGCAGCAACGCGCCGATCAAGCTGCCGGAATCGTCGGGTTCACCGTAAAATTTTGCCGGGACTTTCAAGGCTTCATCCAGTTGGCGCAGGAAATCCACCTTGCCGATTTCAACCGCACCGAATTGTTCCAAATGCTTGTTGGTGAATTGCGTGTCCAAAAGCGTAAATCCGGCATGTTTCAATCTTGCTATCAAATGCATCAGCGCGAT
>CAYRVJ010000063.1:0-7928 GCA_964427785.1 uncultured Alphaproteobacteria bacterium
AATCGCGGTCGTGGCTGACGACCAAAAGCGTGCCCTTATAGCCCATTAAAACTTCTTCGAGCATGTCGAGCGTATCCATGTCCAAATCATTGGTCGGCTCGTCCAGAATCATAAAGCTTTTCGGGTTGGCCAGAATTTTGGCCAGCATCAAACGGTTTTTCTGCCCGCCCGACAATGTCCCGACCGATTGTGTCGCCATCAGCGGATCGAACAAGAAGTCTTTTAGATAGCCGCAGACATGGCGCGGTTTTCCCATGACATTGACGAAATCTCCGCCGTCGGGGCACAAAGTCGCCCACAGCGAAGATTGCGGGTTTAGATCGCGGCGTTTCTGGTCGAAGTAAGAAAATTCAATATCGCGCGCGATTTTCACCTTGCCGGCATCGGGTTGCAATTCTTGAACCAGCAGCCGCAAAAAGCTGGTTTTGCCGGACCCGTTGCGTCCCAATATTCCGATCCTGTCGCCCCGCTGAATACGCAGGTTGAATTTGTCGAGGATTACGGTTTGATTTTCCCCTTCGCCAAGGCTTTTGGACACGTTGAAAAACTCGGCGACGTTTTTCGACGTGCCTTCGACGTCCATCTCTTCGAATTCGACCTTGGCCAAAAGCCGGTTAAGCGCGCTTTTGTCGCGTTTCAGCTTTTCACGTTCCTGTTTCATCAGCTCTAAGCGGCGCACATTGCGTTTGCGCCTGGCGCGCACGCCACGAGAAGCCCATTGCAATTCCATGTCGAGCACTTTCTGCCGGTTGTGCAATTCGCGTTCTTCTTGCTGCAACAGCATTTCCGACCATTCGTCGAAATATTTGAATCCGCGCGGGCACAATTTCATCCGCCCGCGATCCAGCCAGAATACTTTTTCCGAAATATTGCCCAAAAACGCTTTGTCGTGGCTGACGCATAATATCGCGCCGGGATAGCGTTTCAAATATTGCTCCAGCCATTCGATCACGTCCAAATCCAGGTGGTTGGTCGGCTCGTCCAGCAGCAATATATCGGGTTGTTCCACCAGCGCACGCGCGAGCGCGGCGCGGCGCAATTGCCCGCCAGACAGTTTTTCCATCTTGGCGTTCAAGTCCAAATCCAAAGGTTCCGCCACCATATCGACAAGGTAGGAATTGTCGGTTTCCGCAGCGCTGTATGCCAAAGGCTCGGCGATGAAATCGCGCAGGACTTTTCCGGGGGTGGGGGCGATGTCCTGGCGTAAATAGCCGATGGTTATGCCCTGCAGTTGCCATCTTTCGCCGCCGTCCAACTCGATTGTGTTGCAAATGATGTTCATCAGCGTGGTTTTGCCCGCGCCGTTTTTGCCGACCAGGCAAATTTTATCGCCCCGGTTGATGCTAAAGGATAAATCCTCGAACAAAGTGTCTTTGCCGAATCGTATGGCTGCGTTTTGCACGCTTAGAATTAAATCGGCGCTCACTATCGGGCCTTTTTCCTTATAAATTATGCCTGTTAAAGGCGGCGTGAATCTGTTAATAATGGCGTTCCAATATTTTCACAAGCCTTATTAAGGGGACGTCATGCGGACATTGATCGTTGGACATGGGGGCAGGGAAAGCGCGCTGGCTTGGCGCATGGCCGAACACAGCCAGCTTTGCGCCTATATGGGCCATGCCAACCCCAGTATCATCGAACATGTTATCGAAAGCCACGGCGCGTTCATGATCGGCAACGTGCTGGACGCAGCAAAGATCGCCGATTTCGCCGTTCAGCAAAGCGTCGAGCTGGCGCTGGTCAGCTCGGACGAGCCTTTGGCGGCGGGCGTCGTCGACGCGCTTTTGGCAAAAGGGATTAAAGCCGTAGGGCCGACCAGGGATGGCGCGGAAATCGAGTGGAACAAAACCTTTGGAAGACAAATCGTCGCCGAAGTCGCACCCGAGGCCAATCCTTTTTACCGCGTTGCGCGCAGCCATCAAGAGGTGGATGCGATATTCAAGGAAATCGGCGATAGGCCGCTTGCGATCAAGCCGGTGGGATTGACCGGCGGCAAGGGCGTCAAGGTGATGGGCCCGCATTTGGCAGATCACGCCGCCGCCAAGGCCTATTGCTATGAGATTCTCGATGCCGGGATCGGCGGCGGATCTGCGGTCATCATCGAAGAAAAAATTACCGGGGTGGAATTTGGCGTTCAAGCGTTCACCGACGGAAAAAGCGTCGTCCTGCTGCCCGCTACCTTCGATTATCCTTACCGCAACGAAGGCGATACCGGGCCGGGAACCGGCGGGATGGGGTCATATTGCGTTCGCACAAAAAATTTGCCTTTTATGCAGCCGGAGCACTATGAGGCTTGCGGCAAAATTGCCCATAAAGTTGTAGCAAGGCTTTCGGCGATGGGCCGCCATTTCAACGGGATTTTGTATTCCAGCTTTTTCATCACCGATAAAGGCGAAATCAAAGTCATTGAATTCAACGCCCGTTTCGGCGATCCGGAATGCATGAATATTATGTCGATCCTGGATTGCAATTTTGTCGAGCTGCTTGCAGCGATGGCGGATAAAAATCTTGACCCGTCCAAAGTAAAGTTCAAGGACGCGTGTTCGGTAGTGGCGTATTTAGTCGCGCCGGAATACGGCTTTGGCAAAAGCGCGCAGTCTTATAGATTCAAATTGGACAGCAAGGGCGTCAGAGAAAAAGACTGTGAGGTATTTTTCTCGGCCTCGCAGCAAGTCGAAACCAGCGCTAATGAATATGAAACCGTAGGCACGTCACGCTGCGTCGCCATCGGCGCTTTGGGAAAAAGCCTTGACGAGGCGCGAAAGAAAATTATATCGGCGATGGGGCATGTTCAAGGCCCGCTGCAATGGCGGCAAGATATCGCAACCGAAAAAGATATAGACAAGCAAAAAGCTGTTTTAACTTCCTCTCCCGCCGGGGCAAAGACGGCCAAAGCGGGATAATTTCCACTTCTAACCAAAGGATATTATCATGACGCAGACACTTTATACGGCACAGGCAAAAGCCAGCGGCGGCCGCAACGGCAAGGCCGAAACCATCGACGGCAATTTGAAATTCGACTTGGCGTCGCCAGGCGCGCCGAACGCCAAGCCCGGCACGACCAACCCGGAACAGCTTTTTGCCTGCGGTTATGCCGCATGTTTCGGCGGGGCGCTGGAATTGGCGGCCAAGCAGAACAATGTTGCGGTCAGCAATGTCGCGATCCACTCGTCGGTAAGCTTGCTTAAGGGCGATGACGGATTCTCATTGTCGGTCGTGTTGGACGCGCAATTGCCCGGCATCGCGCAAGATCAGGCGGCAATGCTGCTGCAAGCTGCGCACCAAATCTGCCCTTATTCCAAGGCGACGCGCGGCAATATTTCTGTAACGCTGAAAGCCAACGGCGTTGAGGCGCAGAAAAAGGCGGCTTAGGAAAATGGTCAAAAGCATTCTGTTTTTGTGCGTCGCCAATTCCGCGCGCAGCCAAATGGCCGAAGGCCTGGCTCGCGCCATGGTGCCGTCATCCATCAGGGTGCAAAGTGCCGGATCTTCGCCCAGTATCTTGAACCCGTTTGCGGTCCGGGCAATGGCGGAAATCGGGATCGATATTTCCGGGCATGCCAGCAAATCGGTCGATGAAATCAAAGATCCTATCGACCTTGTCATAACCCTTTGCGCCGAAGAAGTTTGTCCGGCATTTTTGGGCAAGGCCAAAAAATTGCATTGGCCTTTGCCCGATCCCGCCAGCAAGGAAAAGCTGGACGACGAGATTATGCTGCAAAGATTCCGCGCAGCGCGCGACGCGATTCGCGGTTTGATTGCCAAAGAGTTTTTAGGCGCGGCGCGGGGCGTGGCCTAAAACTCTAGGCCTTTTTTAAAAAGCTAGCATCCAGCATCAGGCCTTTGACTTCTTTGCTGCTGGATTCGATATGCCTGCCGTCGGGGCAAAGGCGGATATTCGCCGCCTTGGTTCCGCGTTTGACGATGGCGGAAGATCCTTTGACTTTCAGGTCTTTTATGACCAGCACGCTATCACCTTCTTTTAGGGCCTGGCCGTTACTGTCTTTGATAACAATTTCATCGTCTTCCATGGGCGTATCCTGTTGTTTACTTTCCGCTTGCAATTCCAAGCAAATCCTGTATAGTCCTTTTGCGTTTAGATTTGAACTCTCTCGCTTATGCTTTTGGCTTTCTATTAAAAACAATAATAAAAAAGCCGCTTTTTCATCGCGTTCGTTAAAGAGTTTACACCGCCCGGCAGGATCGTCCCTGTTCCGGCTGGCTGCTTTGCGCTCTTTAACATTGTCCTTCCATGGTGGAGGGGCAAGCAATGTGACGAAAAAGGACTTTAAATACACATGACACAATTTTCCGCGTTCGGCTTGCCCGAAACGCTTTTGAAAGCTCTCGTTAAAATCGGTTTTAACGAGCCGACCCCAATTCAATCCCAGGCCATCCCTCCCGCGCTTGCGGGCCGTGATATCCTTGGCTCGGCCTCGACCGGCACGGGCAAGACGGCGGCCTTCGCCTTGCCGATGCTGGCGCATTTGATCAAATCTCCTAAAAGCATGGCGCTGATTATGGCGCCGACCCGCGAGCTTGCGGTGCAAGTGCTGTCGACGATTCAACCTTTGCTGCTTATGCACCGGGAAATCTCGGCTGCTTGCTTGATCGGCGGCGAATCCATTTCCAAGCAATTCGCGCAATTGAAACGCATGCCGCGCATCATCGTCGGAACGCCTGGGCGGATCAACGACCATTTGGCGCGCGGCACGCTGCGCCTAGGCCAAGCCGATTTTCTGGTGCTGGATGAAACCGACCGCATGTTGGACATGGGTTTTGGCGTACAGATCGAAAAGATCATCAAAACGATGGCGCCAAAGCGCCAGACCTTGATGTTTTCGGCGACCATTCCACAAGAAATCGTAAGGCTGTCGGCGAAATATTTGGTAAGCCCCGAACGCATTTCGGTTGGATCGACCAACAAGCCCGCCGCCAATATCAAGCAAGAAGTCATCCATACGGCAGAGACGGAAAAATACGCCAATCTTTTGGATCAGCTGAACAAGCGCCAGGGATCGATCATCGTGTTCGTGAAAACCAAGCACGGCGCCGACCGCATGGCGACAAAGCTCAGCAAGGCGGAACACCGCGCCGACGCGATCCACGGCGATTTGCAGCAACGTAAGCGCGACCGTGTGATCCAAGGTTTCCGCGATCAAAAGTACCGCATTCTGGTTGCGACCGACGTCGCCGCGCGCGGTCTTGACATCCCGCATATCGAGCATGTGATAAATTATGATTTGCCGCAGGCACCCGAAGATTACATCCATCGCATCGGCCGCACCGCAAGGGCAGGGGCCGAAGGCGAAGCAGTGAATCTGGTCACCCCGTCTGACGGAAAGAAATGGGGCGCCATCGTCCGCCTGATCAACCCGAATGGAGACGGCGCGCAAATGAAAAGCAGCGGCCAGAAATCGCCGTTCAAAAAAGACGGCGACGGCAAGCGCCAAAAGAACCGCCGCTTTCACGGCGGCGGCAAGAATCGGCCAGGAAACAAGAAACATTTCCGGTTCCGTTCTGCGGCGGCGTAAAATAATTTCTAAGAAAAGCTAGGCGGATTTTTTTTCCGCGCTGTCGGATTTAGCGGCATCCAGATCTTCGAGGATGCCGCGGTCGACCAGCGCCTGGCGCATTCGCGATAAATATTGCACGAATTGACCTTGTTCGGTTTTGTTGAAGCTGGAAAAAAGCTCGGCGACGCGGTCTTTGAACACGGCGCAGCCTTCGGCCAATTTTTTTTCCGCCTTGGCGGTCATTTGAATCATAATAGCCCGGCGGTCGGTGGGATGCGGTTTGCGTTCCACCATGCCGTCCTTTTCCAAGGCGTCCACCAGCGCCGTGACGTTGGTGGCACTGACGCCAAGCTCATCACTTAAGGCGCCCATAGTCATGGAACCGTTATCCATCAGCAAGCCCATCAAGCGCAAGCGCTGCGGCGTCATGCCTTGTTCTTCCATGCGCGATTCGGCCCAGCGGGTGAAGCCGGGGGCCAATTGCCAGAACAATTCGATAAGCTGATGCTGTGCCGGGGCGTTTTTCCCCTGGCTAAAGCGGCAAGCTTTGTCTTGTTTGTCCCTGTCGGGCTTCATCGCTTTATGCGTCCAATGTTACGGTTATGTGATGCCTGCTGTTAATATACTATGTTTTATGAATATACAAATAAAAAATATATGTATTAATATATTTCATATATTGACTATATACAAGGCCAAGGCTAATTTTACCCTTGTTTTTTAACGCGCAAAGGGTTTTGGCATGTTTCGTTTCAAGCATATCTTTTTTATCGCCGTTCTACTTCTGGCCGGATACTTTATATATAACCGGGTGATGACCGGCGGAATGCCGCAGGGCATGGGCGGAATGCCGCAAGGTATGGCCATGCCGGTCAGCGTCGCGCAAGTGATCGAACGCGAAGCGCAAGAATGGCGCGAATTTTCAGGGCGGCTTGTCGCGGTGGATCAGGTGGAAATACGCCCGCGCGTTTCCGGCACGATCGAATCGATTCATTTCAATGACGGCGACAATGTCAAAAAAGGCGATTTGCTGTTCGTAATCGACCCTCGCCCCTATGAGGCCGCTTTCCAAGCCGCCGAGGCGCGCGCGGTTCTGGCCGAAACCGAAATGGGCCGCGCCGAAAGACTGCTTGCCGATAAGGCGGTTCCTCAGCGGGATTTCGATCAGCGCAAAAACGCGCTGCGCGTCGCGCGCGCCGAGCTGACCCGCGCCAGGCTGGATTTGGAATATACCAGAATCAAAGCGCCGATATCCGGCCGCATCGGCAGGGCCGAAATCACCCAAGGCAATTTGGTCGATGCGGGCGGCAATGCGCCGGTCTTGACCAGCATCGTATCCAGCAATCCGATATACGCCGATTTTGACGGCGACGAGGCGACCTATATCCGCTTTGCGCGCAACGGGGGCGGCAAGGACGTTTCGCAAATTCCGGTCATGATGGGGCTTTCCACCGAAAGCGGGACGCCGCATACGGGACGGATCGAATCTTTCGATAACCGCCTGGATACGGCATCGGGCACGATCCGCATCCGCGCGGTATTTGACAACCCCGATGGTTTTTTGGTTCCCGGGCTTTTCGCTCGTATTAAACTGGGCAGCCCCGGTTTGGATAAGGTGCTGTTGATTACCGACCGCGCGGTTGGCACGGACCAAAGCAAAAAATTCGTATTCGTCGTTGGCGGCGACAACATGGTGCAATACCGCGAGGTAAAGCTTGGCGCCATGGTCGACGGATTGCGCGTGGTTGAAAGCGGCCTGCAAGCGGGCGAAAAAATCATCGTCAACGGCTTGCAGCGCGCAAGGCCGGGCGCGCCTGTGGTCCCTGAAATAGTGCCGATGGACGCGCCGGATGTGGCCCCTGCCGCCGCCATGCCGCAACCCGCCGCGCCGGAATCGCCGCCTTTGGATATGCCGCCGCTGGAAGGCGCTGTCCCGCAAGACTCCCCGCCTTCTGTCCCGGAAGCCGCTAAGGAATAGCCATGAATATCTCCAGATTTTTTATCGACCGGCCTATTTTCGCTGCGGTTTTGTCGCTTTTGATTTTTATCGCCGGGGCGATCGCGATGTGGCAATTGCCGATTTCCGAATACCCCGAAGTCGTGCCGCCGTCGGTCGTGGTCTATGCCCAATACCCCGGCGCGAATCCAAAAGTCATCGCCGAAACCGTCGCCGCGCCGCTGGAAGAGCAGATCAACGGCGTCGAAGGCATGTTGTATATGGCGTCGCAAGGAACGTCCGACGGGCGGATGACATTGACGATCACCTTTCAAATCGGAACCGATCCGGACAAGGCGCAGCAACTGGTGCAAAACCGCGTCAATCAGGCCTTGCCGCGCTTGCCGGATATCGTGCGGCAATTCGGCGTGACCACTTTGAAAAGCTCGTCCGATTTGACCATGGTGGTGCATTTG
>CAYRVJ010000064.1:0-7919 GCA_964427785.1 uncultured Alphaproteobacteria bacterium
GGTTGCGGGTCAGGTCGCGCGACCGTGATACCAGCGTCGGCAATTCAGACAGCAACGGAGAAGGTGGTCAAGCGTCACAGAGTCTTGCGTCGGCTGTCCGCTGTGGAGCGAGTGTGTGGACAGCATTTCGGTGGGTGTCGAATCTGCTTTACGGGCTTTGCTGGATCATCGCACTGCCGGTCGAGTTATTCTTCAACCGCCGCGTCGGGCGACGCTATGCGGGAGTCATTCCGGTTGCGTGTTCGACGATCGTGTTGACTGCGGTGATGCTGGCCCCGGCGTTGCTGGAGGCATACCGGACTCCGCAGGCCGCATCCGAGTTTGACCCGGCGAGCCTGTGGCCGGTGGCGATCGTGCTAGGGTTGTTCGCCTTGTGCGTGCTGCGGCAACGTCTGGCATCGTGGTGGCGGTTTCGCAGCAACGCACAGGTGCACAGTTTCAGTAGCGGCGTGCCCTGCTGGCTGAACTTGCCGCAGTGGTTTGTAAAGTCCAGCCCGCCAGTCAAGCTGACGGACGTTTCGCCCATTCCACCAGCAATGCCGATTCCGCGATCGCCGTTTGAGGCTCTCCGGCAAGAGGCACGTATCCTGCTTGGGGCCGAGTTGCGCGGATTCTTGTCTTCTTGGTTCGAGGGTCATGTGCCGCGCGGCCCGATCATGTGGATCGCGAGCACGGTTGTACATCCTCTCTTGCTCATCGGCCTGGGGGTGTACTTCATGCCCTACCACCCGTTGGGAGCGTATGTGGCAGTTGCGGGTCTGGCCGTCTTTGTCAAGGCACGTATTCAGAAGGCCTGGGGTTGAGCCGAAACAGCAGAACCTGCAGGCCTCGCGCACCGTCAAGGGTGGTCAGGTTGCCACGGCAGGCACGCTGGGCGCTGGGGCAATTGAAGCGGTACAAGAAACGCTGGAACCTGCGACAAGTGCATTGCTGGCCATTGCCCCATACCTGGAGGTGGCAAAATGGCTGTTGCTGGCTGTCACCCTGATTGGCGTTGGCGTCATGCTGTGGGCGCGTATCGACGACCACCGGAAAGGCCTGCGCTGATGCTGAATATCCTTAAAAGCTGGCTTTCCAGCCATTTGTTACGTCTCATCGGATGGGGCGTGGCAGGGCTTTCGGTTTTGACCGTCCTGTTCGGCGCACGCCAGGCGGGACGCAATGCCGAACGCAACGATCAACTCAAGAAAATCATAGAGGTAAAAGATGCGCAACTTCGTGCCACGCTGGATGCTCCCCGTACTCGCGGTGAGCTTGTTGACCGCCTGCGCAGGGGCAAATTCTAACCCTGCCACGGCATGCCCACCGATCAAGGAATATAGTCGCGAATTCCAGCGCAAACTGGCTGACGAGATAGAGGCTGCGCCTAACAAGGCAGTTTGGCCACTAGTCGTACAGGATTACAGTGTTATTAGAACGCAAATAGCTAATTGTAGAAGGTAATAACTTTACCATCCAGTGCCTAATACTTTAAGCATCTCGTCTTTATCTAAAACTTTTTCACAAAGCTCCCATTTATCGTCTTCATATTTTAGAAAATCGCCATATCGCAGTTGAAAGACATCCGCAGCACTCTTTTTTTGTCTAGTGTACGATTTCAGTTCTTCTTCTAATTGGCTGATATCTTCAATCCATTCATCTTCAATCACATCTGGCAGAGAGCCGAGAATGTCATATCTATCTTGCATCCTCTCAGATAGCTTTTCATAGACTTTTTCATCAACAGTGCCCTGATAAACCAGATTTGCCATGCGGACCCTATCAAGTTTTTGTCCATATCGTTTGATGCGCCCAATTCTTTGTTCTAAACGAGAAGGATTCCATGGAAGATCTACATTAATGAGTGTTCCTAATGTTTGTAAATTTAGCCCTTCACACGCCGCGTCTGTTGCAACGACTAGTCTGATCTTATAATCTCTAACGGCATCTTTGATATCGTTTCGGTCTACGGTTCTCCATTCTGAGTCAAAGAATACGCCTGACTTTCCGGCGCCACCGTAAACTGCAACACTTTCGTTTGGGAAAACCTTGGACAGATTGCTTGCTACCCAATAAGCGGTGTCATAATATTGGCTAAATATTATGCATCCATCCTTAAGCCATTCTTTATCACGTAAAAAATACAATATAGCGTCAAGTTTTGGGTCTGTGGGCCTGGAGCCTAATTGGTCAATTACTGTATTTAAATGGTAAAGTTCTTCATTAAGTATGGACTGAATTTCTGGGTTATTTTCTAGGATAAGATCCAATCCGTCTTCTTCACCAGAGTCTTCCAGCCTTCTTTTTTCTACTAGTTTTTGTGCCGTAGATAAACCTGATGCGATACTGGAGCATATTCTTTGTCTTAAAAGATTTTGCATGAACCCAGCACCTTTCGTTCTTTGACGAAGTGCTTTTGTAAATAATTCTACGGCTTCATAAGCGGCATCAAATTCTGCATTTGTTTTGACGGCCTTTTGAGAAAATATTGATATGTTTGTATCCTTCAAATTTGGCCATATATCGACAGCAATTTTTGGCATAAGGCCATTGTCTTCAAGCGTCTTACGCCGCCGTAAAATTACATGCCGGGATATAGGATTGTTATACTGGAAGAAGGATAGATTATTCCCAAAAGATCCTTTTATTAGATCGTTAAATTCATCCCTGGTGAAGTCATCTAATTCAGTAAAGCTTTTCGTTGTAAATCGCTCATCATCAGAAACTTGAAGTTCAGAGCGTATTGAGTCGAAAATTGGAGATTCTTGTCTTGATGGCAGAGGATTCCTAACGAGAGACCAGGCGTCAGATTCATTTGAAATAATATCTTCGCCAGTAATTATAGGAATTGACTCTTCGGGACGCCGCCATTTGGAGGTCATATCTCCTAATACAACCTGTGAACCACGATTAAGAATTTCCATTAAATCCCAAAGTTCAGTAGGGTCTGTTTGAATGGGCGTTGCTGTTCCTAAAATGATGTGATCTGAATTGGGAGCAATATCCAGCATAAACTTAAGCAAGTTCCCAGGTTTTGGATCTTTCCCTAGTGCCCTTGATTTTCTGGCTTTATGCGCCTCATCAAGTATTACAGTGCCAAAATGCACTTTTTTCAAAAATGCGACTTCTTTTGTGTTCTGGGTGATTAAGCCAGTTGACACAATTCCAATTTTATAGGGGCAGTGCGCTATGTCTTCTGGGCCGCGGGTTCTAATTTGATGACCATAAGGATCTTGCCAGACTTTCTTGTTTGATAGCCACAGAGCTGTTGGCACCCCCAACTTATCAAGCATCTCAATTTGCCACTGCTGCCCAAGCGTGGCAGGGCATAAAATCAAACATGGGCCATCACCTAAAAGCGCAGAAATTGTACCTGCTGTTGCCATTGATAATGTCTTACCCACGCCGACTTCATCAGCTAAAAGCAATCTGGCTTGGCCATATTGCTCTCTATGTTCTGAAAAGATGCTTACAAAAGCCTTTTGCCAAGGCATAAGTTGTTCCCCTCGGCGATATATAGGGCTTTCTACAAGGGCTGATTTACCGATGCTGACGGGATCTTCTTCTAAATCAGAAAGGGCAACTTGTACCTTTTTTGCACATCGACCAATTTCTTCTACTATTGCCTCCGATAAAGGGCGTCCTATTTTCCAAAGATACTCAAATTCCTCTCTGACCCATTTTTCAGCATCTTGAGATCGATCTTCCCAGATTATTTCATAGCTGTGCATCCACCCTTGAGCTGTTTCATTTATACTGCCTATAAATGCAGATGTATCGCCATCGCCTCTGTCAATTATACCAGCCTTGCCATGTAGGAATGGTGCGTCTTCTCTTGAAACAACCCTTATTTCAACGTTGCCGCGAGTAAGTATCTCATAAAGTTTTGCGTATCTGCCCCGTTCAAGCATGGAATCCAGGGCTTTTTCATCTCCATTCCATTTTTGTAGCATGGCTCTTTTGGCGGCATTTTCAGAGACTTTGGCGACATCAATGTCTCGTGGATCAAGATCGCTGTTGCATACAATTCTAACCTTATCGATTTGAGATATTTCTTCATGAACCAATTCAAAAATTGATGACCGAAAATACCCAGCTATGCGTAAATATTCTTTCGCACCTTTCAGGCGATCTTTCAGGTACACCTGAGACAAGCGACCTTGGCGTGAAGAAAAACGACTGATGATATTTTCTGAGCCTATATTTGACGGTTTCATGACTAGCCTATACGCTCATTCTTTATAAGGTTAGCCAATATTCGAGCATTCCTCGCTTCCTCAGCGGCAGTTTTCTCTCTTTTTAGAGCAATATAATTTGCAATAATTTGTAGATCTCCACGCTTTTCAAAATAGTTTGGTACGATATCCCGTAGATACGACAAAACCGTATCGTCTTCTGTCTCTTTGGACATCTCCCATAGCGCGTATAATATTGAACGTGTCAGAGATGAACCAAATTCATCATCGTCATTCATCATGCGCTTGCCAAAATCATTGGCGTTTTTGAGATGTGCCGTATTTGGTTTTAAATCTGCCATCAAAGAAGTGTAGTCGGAGACCCTAAAGGCTTTCGCAAAGTTTTGGTAATTATCCAGCTTTTGGATACCAGCGGATTCTATATCCAGCATTTTCAAATAGAATCTTTCTATGCCCGTACTACGCTCCCATGTTTTTGCGTCCATCCCTTCTGGGACAAGATGCTCATTAGCGATTTGTACTGAAAACTCCACCAACTCATCAACGATAGTAATTTCTTTCTTATCTCGTGGGCGCAGAGCCTCGGCTGTCATATCCTTACCGTCAATTTTTGTGTATTTTGTCAGAATACGAAGCGCTGCTGCATAGCCCGCCATCTGGAGATCCGCATCTTCAAACAAGTTTTCCATGCGTCCGCGACCTTTTAAGGACTGGTTTAAACCTGTCATTGTTTCAATCTGATGTGCAACCTCGTGTTTGATCTCTTGGGTGATTTCGTCCGAATATCCGGATAAATCGCCCTGGCGTTTTCTTAAGACGATAATGTGGGTTCCTTGGACATAGCCACCTTTTTTAAGCTCAGTAGATGCTTCTGTTGCTATATACCAATCCGCGATTACCTGAAGACCTGCGCCCCAGAATATCTGAGCCATATCCGACCATACTTTTCCAGATTGGTGCGTGAACATAACAATCTGGAGGCCGTTATCCGGCATGTGATCTGCCATTGCCTTGTAAGCGGACACCATTCCGGCTCTGAATTCCTTACCATCGCCCTGAATGGCCAGCAAACGGCGGCTATCCCATTCCCATTTATCAAAAGGTGATGGTGGATTTTTTCTTAGCCAGGCGATAAAGAATTCAGTTATTTCATGATAGTTTACTGCATCAGCGTAAGGTGGGTCAGTAATATAAATATCATTACTGTGTGCAATTTTTTCAGCAGGCTGGCATTCAATTTTATATTCCACCTTAGGCATTTCCACCGTTTTAAAGCCAAAAGAGCGTCCGGCTTCATGTGGCAGAAAACATCTGCATGCGTAATTATAAAAGGTATTTAGAGCCTGATTATAAAAGACGTTATTTGTCTTGTCCCATGCAGTCATCCAATTGCAGACTTTAGCATTCCAATCTAAAGATTTTGCATTAAATATAGCACTTTCTGGTGACGAGCTTCTTTCAAGATATGCCGCTATGAGGAGTATTTGTCGCGGAGAAAAAAGATGGTGCCAATGTGTCCAGCCGCGCTCCCAAATAGGCTGAGTTGTATTTTTCCCTCGTTCAATAGCCATATCAGGCACAATGCCTTTGTCCTGCCATTCGGCGATATTCTGAGCCACAATATCTTGTACTCTTTTTTCCCTGGCCAAGTCGTCAGCGTTGGGTGCAACAAAAAAAGTATCTTGCCTTGATTTTCCTAGACTTGATTTTCTTATCCAGTGAATGCAGTACAGACGCTCTTGGAAAACATCATCTGCATGAGGCATAAAATCATGTTTTCCCCATGCACGGAGTTTGTTTTTACTCTTCCCATCACCGTCCTTATAGTCACCACGAATAACAGATATTGGAACCCCTAATTCGTTTGAATTTTTTTCATGGAAGAGCCGGCCTGATCTAATGGTGCCATTTGAAGCTTCCGCCAATTGATCATCGCTTGCGTCTGAAACAATCTCTATATCATATGATTTTTTTTCTTCATTCGGATGAAGAATAGCAACTGTCTTCTGCTGTTTAGAAATAAGCCTCGAAGGAAGAAGAGGAACAAGCCATCCTGTTTCTGGGCATTTTGTTTCAAGGCAATATAGGTACGCTTTTGCTCTATTGCCATTTTTGTCATGCTCAATGCCAAGTTCTGTAATATATTGATCGACATTAGCTGCAATAATGCTTTGTTCTTTTTCTATCTCTTTTTTTCGTTTTTCTCCGGCACCAATAACATTAAAAGATCCCCACGTAAGCATACACGCAATAGGATTCAAATCACTGGCATAAGCGTCACAGCCCACCCTTGCTGCTTCGAAAGGGATAGATCCGCTGCCACTGAAAGTATCAGCCACGCGGGGTCGCTTTCCAAATCGCATGATTCCTAATTGTTCAACTAGCTCGTCAATTTTATAGGCGTTTGTTCCTAGATGCTTATTAACTTCCGGCCAAATTCTTTGGTAAGCGGTTGAATTCATTTCTTCAGGGCGGAAGGAGAGCTCCATACGATCATTGTAAGGAAGTTTTTTAATTGCTGGCCATTCGCTTGCTTTTTTTGTTCGGTTTTCAAATGACGCATCATCGATGAGCATTATTTTTTCAAAAACATCTAAGTCTTTTTCTGGATCATCAGTGAGAGGTAGTAAACTACCGATCACACAGGCTCTTACTAGGAACAGAGGCTTTCGTCCTTTCCAGTAAGAACCTAATGAAGTAAGTGTCTGCCCAAGATTCGCTTTACGCTCTTTTTGTACCTCAGCAGATATCTTTCCCGTTGGCCATATGTGCTCAATAAGGGCCGGCGAATTTTTTAAGCTGAAGGGTACAATCTCATTAGTCATTATCTTTCATCCTTTACATCAAAAAGAGGTAGAGGGAATAAATCACCATCTATGTGCTTTTTACGCTGTCTTTTTTTTTGTGAGACTTCCAATTGATTGGGAGACTCTGTGAAGGCGATTCTTAAAGCTTTCCTCCATCCAATATCCTTGTCGTCAGCCTCGCCAACTGTTTGATCGACCATTTTAAATAGCCACCAGCGTTCTTCAGGTTTAAATCCAATCCAGCTTGCAACTGCTGCCGAATGAGTTTCTTCTGTGGCATTTTCTATTGCCCAAGCTAAAACACACAGCTCTTTACCCAGAAGCCTTTCGACTGGATTTTCACCAGCAGACCATCTACTTGATTTAAGTTTTTTCTCTCTAAGCCTATCATTAAAAATTCTCTTTACGTCTTCTGATATGCTTCTCCAAGCCGATCTTGGCAGTCGGCATCGCATAAGTATATCATTGTCTTCATTAGACGCCGTCACACCAAAGTGTTCAGAAATTATAATGTCACCGCTATTTCCTGACGGAATAGTAACAATGAAATGATGGGGATCTATCGTATCTGGAACTCCAAATCCTTTTGTTTTCATCACATCATTCATACTTGTTCTACCTCATTAGGCTGGATGTCTTCACCGAGCGCTTTTGCAAATTCTTCAAGGTCGAACCCCGTCGAAAACTCTATGCCTTTAATTGTTATTTGTACTTCGGCAGCAGTATCTCCTATTGCGGTACGCGCCCATTCGATTGCATCTTCAATGGCTTGCGCAGATACGGAGGCTTCGCTTCCGAAGCGTGTCCTTATGCTGCGAGCACCTGACCCTATAGTCAACGATACTTCTTGCAATCTTGCATTATTATCGACTTTTGCTGCCTTCAATATTTCAAAAGTTGATTTTATAGCGTCACCATTCAATGGCTTTTTAAGGAT